>JBBQWA010000067.1:0-16207 GCA_038211045.1 Gemmatales bacterium | reverse complement strand
TTCGCCATCGACCCGCAACGCAATGCCGATGCTCTGGAGAAAGTCATCGGCATCGACTGGTCGGGCACGGTGATGAAACCCCCTTTTTTCTTTTTTGTTCGGGCGCGGAACTCCGATTGTGCGATAGTGTTCAATATGTGCCTGCAGGCACTCCTGCCGAGTCCCGCTTCATCGTATTGCGACCGCAAAGTCTTGGAGTTAGCCGTGTTCACACTCACAGCCCCGGGAAGCCACCGCACATGCTCCGGCCTGAACCGTCGGGAATTGCTCCGTATCGGTTCCCTGGCATTGGGCGGCTTGGCGTTACCTGAGCTTATCTCCAATCGAGCCTTGGCCAATTCGCCTTCCAAGGGGCTTCGCGATAAAGCGGTCGTTTTGCTCTTCCTGCAAGGTGGGCCATCCCAACTCGAGTTCTGGGATCCGAAAATGGATGCCCCGGTAGAGTTCCGCACCATCACCGGCGAAACGCAGACCAAAATCCCCGGTGTGGCCTTCGGCAACACCTTCGAAAAACTCGCCGAGCGAGCCGATCAGGTCTCGATCATTCGTTCGTTCGGTTCCGGCAATGCGGATCATCAGAATTACCTCTCGGTGGCCGGGGCCAGCAACCCCATGAAGTGCAGCATGGGGCCGCTTTATTCCCGAGTCGCCGGGGCGAACCGCCCCGTCTCGGGCGTCCCGACGAACTGCATCGTCACGCCCGAAGCGGCCGATCTGAAATTGAAGCTCGGCTCGAATTTCGAAACCAAATCGATGGAGTCGCTGAAAAGTGCCGGCTTGCTCGGAGCCGCGTATTCCCCCTTCGATCCCGCCGGTGGTGGCGAGATGCAAAAGAACCTCGAACTCCACTTGCCAGCCGAACGGTTCAACGAGCGAAAATCACTTCTCGGCCAGCTCGATGCTTTCAAGAAAAACCTCGACAGTACCAAAGTTCTCGACACGGTCGATACCTACCAGAGCCAAGCGTACGATGTGATTTTGAAAGGCGTGGCCGATGCCTTCGACATCCGCAAAGAATCGAAAGAGACCCTCGCGAAATACGACACCTCGGGCGTGTTCAAACAGGAAGACTTGCAAAAGTTTTTCGATATGAAACGCGTCTCTAATCTTCTCGGCAAACAGATGCTCATGGCTCGTCGGCTCGTGGAAGCCGGTTGCGGATTTGTCACCGTCTGCGATGCTGGATGGGATATGCATGCGAACAACAACAGCCCGAAGAATATGACCGGTATGGGCCCGATGACTCGGCAAGTCGACCATGCCGTGGCCGCGTTTCTCGATGATTTGAAAGATCGCGGTTTGAGCGAGAAAGTCTTGCTCATCGTCACGGGGGAGATGGGTCGCACGCCACGCCTGAACAAGAACGGCGGACGGGATCATTATGGCGAACTCACACCATTGCTCCTCGCCGGGGGTGGCTTGAAAATGGGCCAGATCGTGGGCAAGACCGATAAGACCGCCACGAAAGCGATCACGCAGAAATACACCCCGGCCAACCTCATGGCGACGGTAATGAACGTCTTGTTCGATGTCAATGAAACACGATTGCTTTCCGATTTGCCCGCTCCGGTATTGAACGCTGTAACCACGGGGAAACCTATTGCGGAACTCCATTAACATGATTCGTCCTTTCCTTCTTGCATTTGCGCTAGCGATCCCTTTGCCCACGGGGGCCGCCGAGCCGGCGATGAAATTCCTAGCACCCGAGTTCACTCTCGCCGGGCGAGACGCCTCGTGCCAATTGCTCCTTACCACCGATGCCGGAAACGATCTCACCCGAGGTGTGAAATACAGCACGACGCCATCGGGGATTGTTGCCATTGACTCCGGAGGCTACGTCACGCCCTTGAAAGAAGGCACTGCCACCATCACCGCCACAGCGGAGAAATCGACCACGACGGCAAAAGTGACCGTGACCCATCTCATTCAGGATGTGCCGGTGTCGTTCAACAATCAGGTTGTACCGATCTTTACCAAGTTCGGTTGCAATGCTGGCGGATGCCACGGCAAGGCGGATGGCCAAAACGGCTTCAAACTTTCTCTGCTCGGCTTCGAACCGCAAGACGATTACGAATACCTCGTCAAGGAAGGTCGCGGTCGCCGGCTCTTCGCGGCCAGCCCGGAACATAGCCTGCTCCTCCGCAAAGCCAGTGGGGCTTCCCCCCACGGCGGCGGCAAGAAACTCGATGCCGCTTCGCCCTTTTACACCATCCTCCGACGCTGGGTTGAACAAGGAGCACCCGGGACGGAAGTCTCCGGGAGCGCAGTGCGAAGAATCGAAGTCTTGCCGAAATCGCACGTCATGCCTCGCAATGGCACCCAACAGATCGTTGTGCTCGCCCATCACGAAGGCGGCTACACCACCGATGTGACGCGCTTATGCCAATTCGAATCCAACGCCGCCGAGATCGCCACCGCGAATAGCGCCGGCTTGATCTCGTCGAAAGAAATCCCCGGAACCGCAGCCGTGATGGTGCGGTATCAATCCTTCGTCGATGTCTTCCAGGGAACCGTGCCCCTCGGTGTCGAAGTAAAGAATCTCCCGGCCTCCGATTCATTCATCGATAAACTCGTTTTCGCCCGATTGAAGTCCCTCGGCCTGCCACCCTCCGAAATCTGTGATGATGGCACGTTCCTCCGAAGAGCCACACTCGACATTGCCGGGCGCTTGCCGACCAAAGCCGAAGTGACGACCTTCGCGGAGGACAAGGCGACGGACAAGCGTGAAAAGCTCATCGATCGGTTACTCGATTCGCCCGAATATGCCGATTTCTTCGCGAACAAGTGGGGCTCCGTTCTGCGGAACCGCCGGAAGAGCGATAAAGACGATCCGAAGCCGACTCAGGCCTTCAGCGATTGGATCAAGGAAAGCTTGGCGAAGAATAAACCGTTCGACGAATTCACCCGCGAATTGATCACCGTGCGTGGCGAGGAGATCGTCAATCCGCCGGTGGTTTGGTATCGCGAATTGAAAGAGCAAACCGCCGCGATGGAAGACGTGGCGCAGTTGTTCCTCGGCCAGCGCCTGGCTTGTGCGAAGTGCCACCATCACCCGTTCGAGAGATGGAGCCAGAATGATTACTGGAGCTTCGCGGCGTTCTTTGCCAAGTTCGAAGTGAAAGAAGCCAAGGCACCTAAGAAGAACAAAGATAAGACCATGACGCCCGCCGAGCCGACCAGTGTCATCATGAAGGAAGGTAAATTTGATACGAAGAATCCTCGAACGAATAAAATCGTCACGCCCGCGGCCCTCGGTGAACCTCCCATGGCCATTGGCTCGTCCGAAGACCCGCGCGAGAAACTCGCCGAGTGGCTCACCGATCCGAAGAACCCGTTCTTCGCCAAGACATACGCGAACCGGACTTGGAAACACTTTCTCGGTCGCGGGCTGGTCGATCCGGAAGACGATCTCCGCGTCACGAATCCCGCAACGAACCCCGAACTCCTGGACGCTCTCGCCGGCGAATTCGTGGCCAGCAAATACGATATGAAGAAATTCATCCGCACGATTTGTTCATCCAAAACCTATCAGCTCTCCGCAATTCCCAACGAACACAATGCGACCGATACGCAGAACTATTCGCGGTATTTGCCCAAACGCTTGAATGCCGAAGTGTTGCTTGATGCTATCGACGATGTGACATTGGCACGAACGAAATTCAAGAATGCACCGGCGAACACCCGAGCCGTGCAATTGCCGGATAACATCGCCGATTCGTATTTCTTGAGTGTCTTCGGCAAGCCGGATGCGGCGAGCGCCTGCGAATGCGAACGTAGCGGTGGCGCAAGCCTCGCTCAATCCCTGCACATGTTCAATTCCCAAGAAATTCAAGGGAAAGTCGCCGGCCCCCGCGTTCAGGAACTCATGCGGGACAAACGCCCGACTCCAGAGAAACTCGCCGATTTATACCTCGTCGCCTTTGGTCGCAAACCGAATGACGACGAAATGAAATCGCTCATGGCCTACCTCGAAAAGAAGCCGGGGCAAGCCGGCTATGAAGACGTCATCTGGGCTCTTTTGAACACCAAGGAATTCCTGTTCAATCACTGATACCCTAAACTCCGGCTCAAGCCGCGTTCGTTTGCGAGTGTTTCGGACAAAGAGAAAGCCGTGGATCTCCAAGAGGTTGAGCGATGTTCACACTCGGATTCCAACCGCTTTCCGGCAATTTTCATCGTCGCGAGTTGCTGCGTATCGGCTCCTTGGCCCTCGGCGGCATGGCTCTCCCCGGTCTGCTTGGCGCCCGGTCTAAGCCCGCGACCAGAAAGTTCGTGAAAGACAAAGCCATTGTTCTGTTGTTTCTTCATGGCGGTGCACCCCAACAAGACACCTTCGACACAAAACCGAACGCCCCGGAAAACATTCGCTCCGTGGGCGGTGAAATTCAAACTAAAATCCCCGGATTGATGTTCGGGGGGCACTTCCCCAAAATGGCCGCCCGAGCCGACCGTATGGCCGTCGTCCACTCCTTCGCGTCCGGTGACGGCGGGCACAATCCCCACGTCGTGATCGAAGGCAGCAATCCACTGAAATCGAGCGTCGGCTCGATCTACGCCCGGGCCAGCGGGGCGATCAACCCCAAGACCGCCGTTCCCACGAACGCCCTGCTTCTAACCGAAGCAATCGACCCGACCTTGAAACTCGGCACTCCGAGCGGCGCGTTCACTTTGGGTGCTACGATGCAGCAATTTGCATCGCCACCAGTGAAATGGGACGTAGCCCGGGCAAAAAGGGCGGCAAGAACAACGGCGGTACCGGCCACTGGGGCAATCTCACTCCCCTCGTCCTCGCGGGTGGCGGCCTCAAAATGGGGCAAGTTATCGGCAAGTCCGACGCCAAGGGCGGGGCACCGTCCACCGACAAATACGGCCCGGACAATCTCATCGCGTCGATCTACCAAACCCTGTTCGACACCAACGAAGCCCGTGTCGCCGCCGATTTGCCCACAAACATCGGCAAGATCATCGGCGAAGGCAAACCCATCCGCGAATTGCATGGATGACGATTATGATTAACATCCTATTCGGCAGCGGTACCCGCGATTGCTCGGGCCAAACCCGGCGGAATTTCCTCCGTGCCGGATCGCTCGCCTTTGGCGGTTTGCTCCTTCCGCGCGCCCAGGCCGCCGAAGCCAAGTTCATCAAAGATAAAGCCGTCGTGATGGTGTTTCTCGCCGGCGGCGCGAGCCATATCGAGACCTTCAACCCGAACATGGGAGCACCGGAGCCGTATTGCAGCATCACCGGCGAAACGAAGACCAGCGTGCCCGGAATCACTTTCGGCGGAACGTTCGAAAAACTCGCCCATCAGATGAAACGCGCCGCGATCGTCCGCAGTTTCAAACACACCGTCGGTAACCACGAACAAGCCATCAGCCATGTTCTCACCGGTGGCACCGATCCCAACGGCCAAGCCCAGGCGGGATCGAGCATTGGCTCGATGTACGCTCGCTGCCGTGGGGCCAACCACGAAACCACCGGCCTGCCAACTTACGCCGTGCTCACTGCACCGCATAAAGACCCGCAATATGCCCGCGAGTTGAGCCGTGTGATGGTTGGCTCGCGCGCCGGATCGCTCGGGGCCGGATTTGAACCGTTTGTGCCAACGGGCAAAGGCCCGGCCCTCGACAACATGACCTTGCGCATCCCCGCGGATCGAATCGACGACCGCCGATCACTCCTGCAACAAATCGACTCGTTCAAAATCGAATCGGAACGCGGGAATCTCGACCGCCAGGCGGCGGAGTTGATCGCGGGTGGCGCGGGTCGCGCGTTCGATCTCTCCAAGGAACCCAAAGCCATCCGCGAGAAATACAGCACATCGTCGTTCAAGACCGGCAAGAAAACATTCGACAGTTGCATCCTCGGCGATCAGTTTCTGATGGCTCGCAGGCTCATCGAAGCCGGTTGCGGCTACGTGACCGTGCAATCGGCCGGCTGGGATATGCATGCGGACGGCAACAATCCGCCGGTGAAAGTAGGCATGGAAATGCTCGGGCGGCCGCTCGACCAGGCGCTCTCCGTCTTCCTCGACGACCTCGCCGACCGAGGCCTGCTCGAGAAAACTCTGGTCGTTGTCACCGGGGATTTCGGGCGTACCCCCAAAATCAACAAGAACGGTGGCCGCGACCACTGGGCCAACCTGGGCACACTCGCTTTCTTCGGCGGCGGCATCAAAGGCGGCCAAGTCATTGGTCAATCGGCGAAAAATAACGATGTGCCCGCAAGCGAACCGATCACTCCCGCCAACTTGTTTTCGACCCTTTTCCATCATCTCTTCGATGTGGGCGTGCTCCGCGTGACTCGTAATATGCCAACGAGTATCATCAACACGGTTTCCGCGACCAAACCCATAGAATTGTGGTAATTTCAGTGCGTTGATCCTGGCGGGACTCTGACCAAAGAGCGGAAATGAACCAAGCCGACGCAAAACAAACACGAATTTTCCCGACGGAACGGAACTGATGCTCCGCCTCCGTGTTTTAAGGTGAGCGGCAGTTCTTGTCTTGCCCTCTCCCCGACAAGAGAGAGGTTATAAAACCAACCCCAGTTCGCCTAATTAGACTCAATACACTCCATGCATAAAGCAGATTCCCCATGAACAAGTCTCTATCCCTTCTGATTCTTTGCGCTTCCGTCTCGCTCTTGCATGGAGCAGAAACTCCCCCGCGGCCGAACATCGTACTCGTCATGGCCGACGACCAAGGCTGGGGCGACACCGGCTATAACGGCCACCCCGATCTCAAGACGCCAAACCTCGACGACCTCGCCAAAACGGGCCTGCGATTAAACCGGTTCTACACCGCCCATTTCAATTGTTCGCCCACCCGCGCCAGCATCATGACGGGCCGAAGCCCTAGCCGCATGGGTACCTTTACCCCAGGGTCTCCCATTCGTGCCCAAGAACTGACGGTGGCGAAAGTCCTGCAATCTTCAGGCTACGCCACGGGGCATTTCGGGAAGTGGCACCTCAACGGCAAGAACGGAGACAAGAACACCACCACGATTCCGGGCCGGGCCATCCTCGCCATCGACCCGTTGAATCCAGGCAAGATGGGCTTCGATGAATGGGTGTCGGCCGACAACTTCTTCGATCTCGATCCCGTCTTGGGGCGTAACGGCGTGCCGGAGAAGTTCACGGGCGACGGTTCGGACGTCACCACCGACGAGGCGTTGAAGTTCATCCGCAGGCAAGCCGCCGCGAACAAGCCCTTCCTCACCGTCGTCTGGTTCGGGAACCCGCACGTCCCGCACATCGCTCTCCCCGCCGACAAGGCGCTTTACGCCAAGTTGCCCGAAAGCGATCAGAATTACTACGGCGAGATCACCGGTGTGGACCGCAGCGTGGGCCGGCTGCGCGCCGCGTTGAAGGAGTTGAAGCTATCGGACAACACGATCTTCTGGTATTGCAGCGACAACGGCGGCGCACGGGGGCCGAACTCGACGGGCCAACTCCGCGGCCAAAAAGGAACGATGTGGGATGGCGGCCTCCGCGTTCCCGGGTTAGTCGAGTGGCCAGCCCGTATTACCAAGCCCGTTGTCAGTGAATTACCCTGTTGCACGATCGACATGTATCCGACGATTCTCGAAGCGACCGGTTCTGTCGCGCAGAGCCAGATTCAGCCTCTCGACGGCATCAGCCTGATGCCCCTCTTCGAAGGTAAGATGGAATCCCGTTCAAAGGCGATCCCCTTCTGGGCCCACAAAAAAGACATGGGCGGCCACGCCGTGCTCCTGGACTGGCCTTATAAGCTCCATTTGAACCCGGCCGCACCCAAGGCCAAGACCGATGAAAAGCTCTCCGCCACAATGCTCTTCGACATATCGAAAGACCCGAAGGAAACGACCGATATTGCAGCGAAGGATCCGGAGCGAGTGGCGAAGTTGAAAGTTCAACTCCAAGCTTGGCAGGGGTCTGTCGAGAAGAGCCTCAGTGGAGCAGATTACCCTGCTACGCCCAAGAAATAACCCGAAACATACGGCGAGAGAACCTGACAGTGCCGCCCTCTCGCCTTCGGCGAACGGAATGGCCCCATTACTTCATCAGATTCTCAAACGTTGAATTCAGGATCGGGTACTTCTTCCAGTCCTTGTAATCGAAGTGCCACCACTCCTCCTCGTAGACGGCGAAGCCTTCGGCTTCCATCGACTGGCGAAGTAAATCGCGGTGCCAGCGTTGCCGTGAAGTGCCAGCGGGATAATCGGGGTAGGCGCGATCCGAGAATTCATCGTACCCACTTACCATTGGGACGTTCTTGCCGCTGGCCAAGTCATACAAACCAAGATCGACGGCGCAACCGCGGTTGTGGCGTGAACCCTTGGCCGGGTCGGCCACGAATCCGTGGAACTTCTCCGGTGCTGCGTCGTGGAATATTTTCGTGACGAACCACGGGCGATAGGCGTCGTATATGATCAAGCCGTACCCTCGTTTCTTCAACCCGGCAGATACTTTCCCGAGAGCGCCGGCGGCTGGTCGCTGCAAAAACGCCTTGGCGCTCGAGTAGACCGGGGTGGAGAGGAAGTTGTTTGTAGTGGCGTAGCGGATGTCGAATTTCAGGCCGTCGAGCGTTTCGAGATCGACGAGATCGGGCTTGAGGAATTCCCCTTTCTCCAACGGCGGCTTCGCGGCCAGAGCCGCCTTTCGCAGTTCGTCGATCGGCTTCACCGGTGTGATCTTGAAGGTTTCGCCGTTTTCGCCATCCACCTTGCGTCGTTTGAATACTACTTTCGCCGATTCCACGCTGGTGGCCCGACCGTTCTTATCGCGGGTGAAAACGAGTTTCTCGCCGTGGTACATGCCGCGATCTTTGGGGAAGGCGAAGACGTTCTCCGATTCCTCGGTGAGCGGGTCGATCTCGGTCCATTCGATCAAGGCGTGCAGTCGGCCATCGCGCTCATAGATGTACAGTATGTTGTGATCCCAGCCGTATTCTCCGATCAGCCCGAGCCACTTCTCGGGTGCCTCCGCCAGTGGTTTGGTGTTGGCTTCGGTTCTGGTGAATGTCTTTCCGCCGAGGACCAAGGCGTTCTCTTTGCGGAGAATCTTCGTGCCGAAGCCTTGCAGGTCGTCCACCACGAGGTCCTTGCCCGACGCACGCAGTTGCACAATGTAACCCCCTTCGCTCGCTTGCATGTGTAGTTTGCCGAACGATTCGAACAGGTCGATCCGGGTGCCGCCATTGACGTACCGACCGGCGAGCACCTTCGCTTCCGCAGCGGGCAGCGGTTCGCTCGCTTCGATTTCGGGAAGTTCCTTCCCCGCTTTCGTGGCCACCATCATTTTTAATGCGGTGTTGGCGATCCGCGTACACACGGCGTTTGCTGAGTCCCGCGAGGAAACCACGATCACGCCGAGCTTCTCGCTGGGTAAGGCCGCGAATTCCGTGGCGAAGCCGTACACGGCGCCGCCGTGGCCGACCCGTTTCATTCCCTCCAGTTCGCCGATCGAAAAGCCGAGGCCGAAGCCGCGCTGGCCGTCCTTCACATACTGGGGCTGTAGCATCCGAGCCAGTGTTTCGGCTTTGATGATCTTCTTGCCATCGAGTGTGCCATCGGCAAACAAGCACGACTGGAACCGGGCCAGATCGAGAACCGTCGAATACATGCACCCCGCCGGCGCCATGCCGAGTTCAAACGTCGGTGCGGGGAATTCGCGGCCGTGGTAGCTCCACATGACCGCGTCGGCGAGTTGCTTCTTCGTCGCTTCCGTCGGCACGAACGAACTCGACTTCATGCCGAGGGCGTCGAGTACGTTCCGCTGCACGACCTTGTCGAACGCTTCCCCTTGTGTCTTCTCCAGCGTGTAACCCACGAGGCCGATGCCGGCGTTGGAATACTTCGTCCGAGCGCCGGGGTCGTACACCACTTCGATGCCGTTCAGGCTGGCAACCGTCTGTTGCAGTGTCGGTACGGTGTCGTCGAAGTAATTGCCAACGGGCGGCTCGCGGATAAGGCCGGAGCGGTGGGCCATCAGCATTCGCAGGGTGATGTCTTTGTTACCCTCGCGGAACACCGGCTTGAAATCGGGTACGTACTTTGCAACCGGCGCGTCGAGGTCGAGTTTGCCTTCCTCCACCATTTGCATCACGGCCACGTCGGTGAAGAGCTTGGACACCGAACCGACGCGGTAGACCGTCTCGGCGGTCGCGGGGATTTTTTTCTCGCGATCCTGGAAGCCGAAGCCTTTCGACCAGACGACTCGTTGATTGTCGACGATGGCGATGGAAAGCGCCGGCAGTTTCTTGTCCTTCACTTCCGAGGCGATCCACGGTTCGAGCTTGGCAACGACCGCATTCGTTGCGGGTTCTGCGGCGGGCGACACCAGCAACAGGGATAGCACCAACGCATTCATGCGGAGCCTCTTGATGGGATGATGAATTCGAATGAAACGTTACGACCAAGATTTGACAGCATTCACGGCTTCGGTCATCGCCGGTTCAAACGCCCCGGAGAGCGACTTGCCTGCGGGGGTGCTGCTGGTGTTGAAAAGTACCGACCAGCAAATGCCATCGTTGCGCCGCACCATGGACGCTTCCGAGGCGGCGATGAACCCACCGTGCCAAGCATTGAGGGCACCCGTATCCCCCGTCGGTCGCACAAACCAGCCACAGCCATAGTAGAAGGGTTTCGGCTTGCCGTCCTTATCGTGGCCGGGCAGGCCTTCGGGGCGGGCCCACATCTCGGCGATCGACTTCGCGTTCAACAGCGGGCACTTTTCGGGAGTATCGAACGCCGAGGCGAATTTTACGAGGTCGGGTGCCGAGGCAATCCATCCGCCGTGGGCGCCGTAACCCTCGAGATTTTGGGCTCCGTACTGAATGGGCACGTCCTTCCCTGCGTCCGGCGGGTAGACCGACGGCCCGGTGCGCTTCTTACCGTCGTAATACTTCACTTCGCCCGGCACCCGGTGATCGAGCAGTGCGCGGCCGAGTTGTGCCGTTTTGATTCCGAGCGGTGCGAGGATTACCTTCTGGATGTACGGCTCGTATTTCTGTCCGGTGAGTTGCTCGATGATGCGGCCGAGGATGAGGTAGCCGAGGTTGGAATAGGCGTAGCGCTCGCCGGGGTCGAAGTCGAGGGGTTGCCCCATCATGTACCGCACGACATCGTCCGAACCGACGGGGAACGGTATATCGAGCGCCTTGGCAATGACCGCCGCCTTACCGATGGGGTCGTAGGATTTGTCGCGATCCCAACCACCAGTGTGGCGCAGGCACTGCCTCACCGTAATCTTGGCCCAGCGCGGATCGGCCTTGCTTTCCTTCGTTAGCGATGGTTTTAAATCCATCAGATCGACGATACTATCTTCCAGCTTCAGCTTGCCCCCTTCCGCGAGCCGCATCACCGCCACGGCGGTAATCGGTTTGGACACGCTGGCGATGCGGAACAGATCGCCGGGTTTCACCGCATCCTTCTTCTCGACGTCGGCATAGCCGAAACCGCGTTGATAGACCAATTTCCCACTGTGGCTCACCGCGACGGCCGCACCCGGCACAGCGTTTTTTTCGAGGAACCCGGCCATCATCGCATCGATTGGCTCGAACCGCGCATCTTTCTCGCCGGTCGTCGGGAGATCACTTCCGAACGCCGGAAGTGCCGCAGCGGCCAAACCCGCGGCACTCGAAAACAACATCTCACGCCGGGACGGGAACTGATTCATTGAACGGCTCTCATGGATGATCGAACTGTCATCATCTTCAATAGTAACGGGATCGGCGGCGAACGGCTCTTGCCAATCCCAAACCGGCGAAGGCAATACCGAGAATCGAGGTCGGTTCCGGTACGGGCGACGCGGTGAAGCTGATCTGAACCACATTGGCATTCCCGGTGATGATAAACGGCCCGTCTACGATGAAGTTCGTGGCACTCGGGGCGAACGCCGTGGGGTCGAACGTATTACCGTTGGAGTAGGTGATGCCGGCGCCGCTGGAAGAGATTACCGTGAGGGTGAAGGCTTGTGTTCCGGTTAAGTCCGGCGACACGGTCAGAGGGATGTTCAACTTGTTCGCCGGTGTCAATGAGGTGAGGTCGATCGTATTTGCACTTGTGAGTTGACCGCTGGAATTCGGAGTCGAACTGAAACCAATAGCGAGAGTCGTCCCGCTGGAGATCACCGCCGAACCGACCGTGAGGGTTCTGGCATCGGCGATAGAAGCCGTGCCTCCGGAGAGGGTATAGTTACCCGTGATCGTCGTGCTGTTCGCGGCCACATCGAGCACGCTGGCAGTGCTGGAGTTCGTTTGCATGAGGGCGCGGTTCAGAGTTCCGACATTCCGCAGCGTTCCCCCGTTGAAGGTCAAGGAATCGATTGCGTCGATGTTCTTGCCGGTCATGTTCAGGGTTCCGCCGGTCAGGCTCAGTGTGGCCGTGCTGGTGATGGCCCCCGTGCTGGTGCCGGACACCACCCCGCGGGCAATGTCGCCTTGGAAGGTCACGTTCCCGCCACTGATATCGATGGCTCCGGTGACGGTGAGTGCCGCCGCGTTGGTGACTCCGGTGACGTCGAGGGTCGCCAGCGTGGTCGAGATGCCGCCGACGGCACCAACCGTAACTGTGCCACCGGTGACGTTGAACGACCCGGTCACGGTGTGCGGCCGGCTAACTACGGTGTAGCCCGTACCGGTAATCGAGCCGATGCTGGAGATGCCATTCTGGAACGATGCGGTACCCCCACCGACGTTAAGGGCGGCGTTCATGACGCGGGGGATGTTCACTCCAGTACCCGATTCGACGGTTTGGGTTCTGAACCCGATCACCGCCGCGTTCGCATCGAGCGTGCCCTGGTCGAAGAACATCGTGCTGTTCTGGGTGCCCGACCGCGGGCGGTTACCGATGACGAGATTGGTCAGCAACAAGTCCGCATTGTGGCCGCGGAGGTCGACGAGGTCGTCGGCCGGGAGTCCGGTAGTGCCGGTGCCGGAGCTGATGTTGAACGCGGCACGGCCTGAACCGGTGGCGTCGCGGACGATGAGACTGCCGGTGGCCGTATTGAAGTCGATCCTGCCTTGATCGCGGGTGCCGGTTCCGACGTTGACGGTGTTGACATTGATGGTGTTGATCCCGCTGCCGAGCCGCAGCAGGTTAACCATACCCGCACCGTTGCTCTGCAATCCGTCGCCGACGCTCAAGACATTCGCTGTCATTGTGGTAGTGCCCAAGCCGGTGGAAGGCAGGATCAAGGTCGAGATGCGGTTGGCCAAGTTCGATGTCCCGTTCGGGTTGACTCGGATGATGCCGGTGGTCGGATCGAGATTGATAGTCAGGCTGCCGAGCCCGGAGAAGTCGGCGATCACTCTGCTACCGACGCCGGCGGTGGCGGTGGTGGCCCCCAATGCAAAGATGCCGCTGGCAACGGGATTGTTCACCACGAGCGAGCCGCCCCCGGTAGCGGTCAGGGCGGTCTCTGCAGTGTCGCTCGGGGCAACCCCCATGTTGACGTTGCCGGTCACGGTGAGGGTTTTGCCCACATTGATGATCAACGAATTGGGCGTAGCCGAGTTACTGACGACGGAGAGCCCCGAAACGGTCTGATCGAAGTTTGCCATGTCGAAAGTGCCGGTCGCCGTGGCCAGGGCGGTCGCGGTATCGCCGAACTGCAGTGGAGCTATAGTCGAAAGGGCGTCGTTCTTGCCGCTGCGGAGGATGCCACCCAGGATCTTTGTGGTACCAGTGTTCGCGAGGCTGCCAGGGCTGTTGACGATCCAAGTACCGCTGCCGGGGCCTTTGACGAGGCCGACCAAGGAAGTGGTGGCATCTGTCAAAGTGCCTGTAAACAGGTTGTTGCCCATGGATGTACCATCAAGGATCACCGATCGAGTGGTGTTCGCAGTGGCATGCGTGAAAGCACCGGAGACGGTCAGCGTGCCCCCATTCGATTGAAACGTGTTGTCGCCCGTCATAGTGAAATTGCTGGCGATCGTGTTGTTCCCGGCAAGGTTGATGATGGCCTTGGTGGGCAAGTTGTTGACCGCTCCACCGAAGCTGGTGTTGAAGGTGAAATCCGTTCCGAGCGTGATCTGCGCAGCGGATCCATCCAGTTGGAGGCTCGTCAGAGCCAATGTGGAGGTCGAGTTCGAGATAGTCTTGGTTCCCGAGCCGAGGCCGCTGGCGGCCTTAATGACCACCGCACTATTGTTGAGGGTGATGTTCGCGGCGAATCCGGTGTTGTCACCGAAGAGATTGAAGGTGCTGGTCTGCCCGCCCGTGGACGCGGCGGTGCCGAAGATCACGGTCGGGACGGTACCGGACAGGCTTCCGTTCAACGTGAGGCTGGAACCATCGGTCGGAAGCACGAGGGTGGTAGAGGTGGTGTTGTTCAAGGTGATGTTGCGGTCGGTCGTATTGGTCAACCCGGTCACTTGAATCGTGGCCGTTGTCGTTCCTTCGACGACAAAGTTCGTTGCGGCATTCGAAGAAGCGCCGATGGAACTGGGTAAACCGCCGTTGGTGAGGCTCGATAGGATCGTGGTGCCGCCGGTGATCGTCGTGGTGCCGGTGTAGGTGTTGGCGTCCCCGAGGTTGAGTGTGGAAATGCCGCTTTTCACCAAGTTGCCCGCTCCGCTGATGATGCCGCTGTGAGTGGAAGTAACGGTGGGGGCGAGGTTCAGCGTGCCGCCCGAGATGGTCGTGTTGCCGGTGTAAGTCGTTCCAACGATTCTGATGACGGCCGTGCCCGGCCCGGCCTTGGTGAGGTTGAATGCCCCGCTGATGGTTCCCGTGCCGTTGATGCTGAGTGTGGTTGCGGCGTCGGCGACGGTGAACGTCTGGTTGGCGCCGAGCACGATCGGCACGTTGATGTTGATGGTGGACGGGGCACCAGTCTGCACATCGATACCGCCGGCTGAGGAACTCGGAGTGAGCGTGAGTGTGCTGGTGGAGACCGATCCGATGCCTATGCTCACGGCAGTGATCGTGCCGCTGGCCGTTTGATTGTTGAAGACCAAACCTAAAATTGTGTAACTACCATCGAGAGTCGTTGCGATATTCGTAGCCGTGGCAGTCGTCGAACTGAAGTTGACGGTAGTGTTGGAGTTCGGTGAGCCGGTCATCGGTTGGAGGCCATTGAGATCGGTGGTGAAATTCCCCGCGCTGCCGCTGACAAGGGTATTCCAACTCGCGCTTTGGGAACCCGTCCAATAGATCGGGCCAGAGGAGGGTATAATCGCAGTGACTTGCAATTGGATCGCTGTGGCGCTGGAAATCAGTTGGTAGCCGAAATTGCCTACGGCGCCGGTCGTGGCCCCGAAAACGAAAGATGAAGTTAAGAACGGCATCAGTCGCCCGGTGGAATTTGCGTCGGAAATCAGGGTGTAGGTACCGACGCCGAACCCGGCCAATGCGGTAATGTTAATCGTGGTCAAGTTCGTTGCCTCAATCGGCAATGTGATGATTGAAGTCGACGATAAGGCAAGTAAGTCGGAAGTCGCACCGATTTGGAAGTTCAGAGCAGGGTTGGCCGTTGCTATACCAGTACCTACAGTGAGGCCGGTCAAATTCGAAGCCGTAGTCGGAGTTCCACTGCTCAGGTTAAACGTCCCGCCCCGGCTCACAGAAAGAACGTTTGCATAATTTGCAAAGCTCGTGGCCACGCTCAATGTGCCGGTGTTGTTGATCGTGATCGGGCTGTTGGAGGGTAGCGCAGTGTTGAATCGAAGCGTGCCACCACTCACAATCGTCGCTCCGGTGTAGGTGTTAGTTCCCGCGAGGGTAATGGTTCCCGTCGATATCTTGGTGATGCCCAGTTGGCCGAAGGTATTGCCGGAAACACCTAAGGTATCTGTGATGGTGCCGGAATAGGTTCCACTGGTGACGCTGCTACCGACCGTTAGTACGGAATTCGCGGTGGTCGAAGTGTTGGTGATGGAACCGCCGGTGCCGGCCCAAGCGCCGATGGTTTGGTTGAAACCATTTAGGTCAAAAACGCCACCATTGATGGTGGTGACGTTGTTGGCCAAGCTACCCAGGGACGTGCTGCTGGTGCCAATCCGGATCGTGCCGTCCGTTAACGTCGTTCCGCCGGTGTAGACGGAATTCGCGGCAGTGGTGGTGAAGAGGGCGTTGGCTCCGTTGACGGAGACACCACCGGAGAATGCGCCGGTCGCACTGAGCGTGAAAGTACCACTATTGGTCACCTGAACGCCGCCGGAGAAGGTGTTGGACGAGGCGATGACGAAGTTGCCTCCGGTCACTTGGACGCCTGCGGTGGTGG
>JBBQWA010000066.1:0-16498 GCA_038211045.1 Gemmatales bacterium | reverse complement strand
GCGTTGAAAGAAAAGAAACCCGAGGAAGTCACCACGCAGGTGAAGGATTCCGGCCTCCGCGGTCGCGGCGGTGCCGGCTTCCCTACGGGGTTGAAGTGGACATTCCTTCCCAAGGATCACCCCGGCCCGATCTACCTCTGCATCAATGCCGATGAATCTGAACCCTGCACTTACAACAACCGCATCTTGATGGAGAAAGATCCGCACCAAGTGCTCGAAGGGATAATGCTGGCCTGCTACGCCATCAAAAGCCAGTGTGCCTACTTCTACATCCGCTACGAATACGGCGATGCCTACCGCACCCTGCAAGCCGCCATCGACGAGTGCTACGCCGCCGGGTTGCTCGGCAAGAACATCCAAGGTACGGACTTCAACTGCGATATCTTCCTGCACCGCGGAGCCGGGGCATACATCTGCGGTGAGGAAACCGGCCTGATCGAATCGCTCGAAGGCAAGCGGGCGTGGCCGCGGATCAAGCCCCCCTTCCCCGCCATTGAGGGCGCCTTCCGCAAGCCGACAATCGTGAACAACGTCGAAACCATGGCTTGCGTCACGCAGATTATGAAGCGCGGCAACGATTGGTTCAAATCGATGGGCGTGCCGCCCGACCCGAAGAACCCGCGAGACGCCGGGAGTTACGGCCCCAAGTTGTACACCATCGCCGGGCACGTGAACGAGCCGAAGTGTGTCGAACTGCCGATGGGTATTACCTGCCGCGATCTCGTGGAAAAGCACGGCGGCGGCGTGTGGAAGGGCCGCAAGGCCAAGGCCGTGAACCCCGGTGGCCTGAGCATGGGCTTCCTCGACGTCAACGCCCCACTCAAGGGGGAAGACGGCAAGACCGAATACGATATCCCCTTGGATTTCAACGGCCCCGGCAAGGTTCAATGCCTCGGCCTCGGCACCGCCGCGATCACGGTGGTGGACGATCAAACGAGCATGGTGGACGTTCTGCATAACGTCACGCAGTTCTTCAGCCACGAGAGCTGCGGGCAATGCACCCCGTGCCGCGAAGGCACCGGTTGGATGTTGAAGATCACCGACCGCCTCCGCCGCGGCCAAGGCCGCCGCGAAGATTTGGACGTGCTCGTGGATGTTGCGGATCGCATCGGTATCATGCCGGGCACCACGATCTGCGGGCTTGCCGATGGTGCCGGTTGGCCCGTGAAAACCGCGATCCGCAAGTTCCGGGCGGAGTTCGAAGCCGCGATCAAATCAGGCACGAATAGCGTTTACGCGAAGTCGTTGAAATTGGCCGTGACCCACTGAATCGAGATCGAGAATGCCCACCGTTTACGTCAACGATGTCCCCGTCGAGATCGGTACCCGCAAGCTCAATTGCGTACAGGCTGCCGAGCTCGCGGCCACGCATGTTCCGCACTATTGCTACCACCCCGCGCTAACCGTCGTGGCCTCGTGCCGGATGTGCATGATCGAAATGGGCGAACTCAAAGACGGCAAAGTGACGATGATCCCGAAGGTCTTCCCCGGTTGCCAAACGCCGGTGAAAGACGGCACGGTGATCGTCACCGGCGACTACGACAAGAAGAAGCACAACCACCCGGCGCTGGCCTACGATGCCGCGTACAAACCGGGCGACCGGGCCAAGAAATCCCAAGCCGATACGCTCGAAGGATTGCTCCTCAACCACCCGCTCGATTGCCCCGTGTGCGACAAGGCCGGGGAATGCAAGCTGCAAGACTACAGCTACGAATACGGCCGTTCCGAAAGCCGAATGATCGACGAGAAGAACCGCCCGGCCAACAAGCCCGAACTCAGCAGCAAGATCACACTCTTCACCGACCGCTGCATTCTCTGCACCCGCTGCGTGCGCTTCACCCGCGAAATCTCGGGAACTTCCGAACTCCAAGTTTCGGGTCGCGGCCACCACGAGGAAATCGACGTCTTCCCCGGCTACCCGCTCGAAAACAAGCTCTCCGGCAACGTCGTCGATCTCTGCCCCGTGGGTGCCCTCGGCAGCAAGGATTTCCTCTACACCCAACGAGTGTGGTATCTCAAAACGACCGACAACGTGTGTGCCGGTTGCAGCACCGGTTGCAGCACGCACACCGATACGAATAAGGACATTGTCTACCGCCTTCGGCCGCGGGAGGACCTCGACAACCAAGGCTACTTCATGTGCGATGAAGGCCGCTGGGGTTACCACTACACTCACTCGCCGGAACGGTTCCATAAGCCGTTGGTGAAAACCGATATGGGCCTGCGGCCGGCCACATGGCAAGATCTCAGCACGAAGTTGAAGAAGGATTTCGACGATGCGGTGTATGTGACCGCCCGTAAAGCAGTCGCCGTACTGTCGCCGTTTCTCACGGTGGAAGAAGCCTACGCCTTCGCCGCGGCGTTCAAGAAGTCGAACAAGGATTTACGGTTGGTGCTCGGCCCGGTGCCCGTCGTCGGCGAGGACGACAAGTACCCCAAAAACGTTCGAGGCGAATCGGTCGAACCGGTGAAGTTCACGATCCGCGCCGAGAAGTGCCCCAATCGCCAAGGCGTCGAAGCGGTGCTGAAGCACTTCCAAGGCGATGTGATTCCGTTCGCGTCGGTCGTTTCGCAGGAACTGCATTCAATGTGGTTCGCCGGCGGCTACACGAACCCGGAGTGGGTGAACGCGGCGATCCCCGCGAATTTCACGGCACCGAAATACCTCGCGGTGATGGATCTCTTCCCCAGCAAACTCTCGGCACTCGCCACGGTGGTTGTTCCCGCTACGAGTGTATTCGAGAAGTCCGGCACCTTCGTGAACCATGCGGGGCTTGTTCAATCGTTCGGTCGGGCGGTGAAGCCGGGTGTGGAAATCCGCGGAGAATTGCAGATCGCCTTCGACCTGTTCGGTAAGAAAGGGTTGGCGACGAATGCCGCGGTGCGGAAGGATTTGTCGAAAGACATGCCCCGTTTCGCCGGGTTGGCAGTCGAGCAACCCGCGACCTTCGGCAAACGATTGGAACTGGCGACTGTGTGAATTTCTGAGCCGCGAGCGTAAGCGACCGGTCGCTTACGCTCGCGGCTCGGACGGAGAGGAAAGTATGCCTTCGTTTGATTGGATCACGACGCTCATTATCATCTTCGGCCTCATCGCCATCGTGATGAGTACCGTCGGTTACGCCACGCTCGCTGAGCGGAAGGTGTCCGCGTGGATCCAAGATCGCGTCGGGCCGAACCGCGTCGGCCCGTTTGGGCTGTTGCAACCGCTCGCCGACGGCGGAAAGTTCTTCCTCAAGGAAGCGCCGATCCCCAAGACCGCCGATAAAATTTTCTACCAACTCGCGCCCATCGTATCGATGGGTACCGCGCTCATGGCTCTCGCCGTGGTACCTTGGGGCCCGACGGTTCCCGCACCCGCCCCGGCCGCGAATGTGGCTGAGTTTGAAACTGTACAGAAGAAATACGCAGAAACCTTCCACGGCACCATCGCCCCAGGCCTCGATATCGGCATCGTGTACGTGTTCGCCCTCGGAAGCCTCGCCGTGTACGGCGTGATCCTCGGCGGCTGGTCGTCCAACAACAAGTATTCGCTGCTCGGGGCGTTGCGTGCCTCGGCCCAAATCATCAGCTACGAAATCCCGCTCGGCATGAGCATCGTCGGCGTGGTGCTTTTCGCCGGATCGTTGAACCTCGAAACGATCATCGCTTGGCAACAGCAACACGGATGGTTCCTCTTCTTCCAACCGCTCGCTTTCCTATTGTTTATGGTGAGCGTTTATGCCGAGTGCAACCGCCTGCCATTCGACCTTCCCGAAGCGGAACAGGAACTCGTGGGTGGCTACTTGACCGAATACGGAAGCTTAAAGTTCGGGATGTTCATGCTGGGGGAATACACTCACATGATCACCACGAGCTTCCTCATGAGCATCGTCTTCTTCGGCGGCTGGACGCTCTTCGGACTCGAAAACATGTTCGACGATCCTATCGCGGCGGGCATCCTGAAGACCGCGATCCTCGCCGGGAAGATGTTCTTCTTCCTCGGCATGTATATCGTCGTGCGTTGGACGATCCCGCGCTTCCGCTTCGACCAACTGATGGCCTTGGCCTGGAAGGTGATGATCCCGCTCTCGCTGTTACACATGGTCGCGGCGGTGATCGTACGGCAGTTCGAGTTGCCGATCTGGGTGTTGAGCTTGGTTTCAGTGTCGCTGTTCCTGCTCGCGGGGGCGGTGAGCGTGACGACGAACGCCGGGCCGAATAACGCCCCGCGCAAGCGCGTGAAACCGTTGGAAAGTGGTGTGACTGTATAAACCTTCTCCCCTTGGGGAGAGGGTCGCCGCTCGAAGAGCGGCGGGGTGAGGGGGAATTTTAAAAGGTTGAGGCAGTGCTTGCATAAAGCCTTCACCCCGAGATTCGCAATGCGAACCTCGACCCTCTCCCCAAGTGGAGAGGGCAAATAAAGGAGCAGAACGATGGCGATGGCAGAAACCGATGTCAAATGGGTGAAGGAACCGAAGCTCGGTTTCTTCGAGCAACTCTACCTGCCCCTCGTGTTCGACGGGTTGAAGACCACCGTCACCCATATTTTCAGCAAGAAGTCCACGGAATCGTACCCGGAACAGGAACCCACACTCCCGCCCAACTACCGCGGCGTCCACCGGCTCAACCGTGATGAAGAAGGCCGCGTGAAGTGCGTGGCCTGCTACATGTGCGCCACCGCATGCCCGGCACACTGCATCGACATCGTCGCTGCCCCGGCACCCGCCAACTGGGAAGGCCGCGAGAAGTACCCGGAAACCTTCGCCATCGACGAACTCCGCTGTATCTACTGCGGCATGTGCGAGGAAGCTTGCCCTGTGGACGCCATCGAACTGACCACGCTCTACGATCTTACCGGCCTGAGCCGAGAGCAGATGATCTTCGATAAAGAGAAGCTTTTGAGCGTGTTCGACATCACGACGAAAGCCGGAACCGATCCGGTGCGAACCCGCTCCGGCAACCTCGGCCCGGCCTCGGAGGCGCCGAAAGTTTGACTTACGAGCCGGGCCGCGTGAGCGCCCGGAGCCGATGACCAAGAACTCCGGGCGCTGACGCGACCCGGCTCGAAAGACTCCAACTAGTGTGTGACCGCGAATGCCGAACGCTTTAACCAATCCGATCAACCAACTCGTTCTGGGCCTCGTGCTCGGGTTGGTGGGGGTCTACCTGCTGTTGCCGCAACCCAAACGGCGGGCCGTGGCGGTGGGAACGTTCCTGAGTATCGCCGGGATGGGAATCCTCGCGGTATTCCTCTTGCAAACCCTCGGTCGGCCGGTGAACTCCATCGTCGGCGAAGTGCTCTTCTGGCTCTTTTCCACGGCGGCCGTCGGCTTCGGCTTCGCCATGATTACGCAGCGGAACCCCGGCCGCGGCGCCATCGCTTTCGCATTCGTCATTCTGAGTACCTGCGGATTGTTCCTGTTGCTGGCGGCGCCGTTCATCATGGCCACCACCGTCATCATCTACGCCGGGGCGATCATCGTCACGTTCTTGTTTCTGCTCATGCTTTCCCACGTCGCCGGGCCGTCCGATGAAAACGACCGCAGCCGCGAACCGCTGATGGGCAGCCTGGCCGGGTTCGCCTTCATCGGACTGATCCTCTTCACCATCCACCAATCGACACTTGCGGAAGCGAGTACAGCTCTGCCCTCGGCGCCGCTCACCGCCAAGGATCGCGAGAACTTGGCTTCCGCCGTGGCGAACATCGACGAAGCATTGAAAGCCGAAACCTTCGAAGACTTCCGCGGGCCAATGAAAAAGGGCCATGACTTCATCGGTGAAGCCTTGGGCGACGACTCTCAACCGCTCCCCGGTAGTACGCCACCGGTTCTCGCACGCCGCTTGCGTTTGCCCAAAGATCCCCGGCACATCGAATTGGTGCAATCGGCGAAGAAGCTGGCCAAGGCAAATGACGAAGCCGAGAACAAGACGCTCCTCGGCAAGGATTTCCCCGCCGCGAAGGAAGCCGCCGCGAATCTCCGGAGCGAAACGATCCTCTTCGCTGGCCACGGCCTGATGCCGGCCCGCAACGTGGCGAACCTCGGTTACACCCTGTACTCCGAATACATACTGGCGGTGGAAATGGCGGGAACGCTCCTCCTCGTGGCTACCATCGGTGCCGTGGCGATTGCCGGGCGACGCAAGGGGGTGCCGGCGTGATTACCCTCGGCCATTTCCTCGCCGTAGGGGCGATCCTCTTCGGCCTCGGCCTCATCGGCTTCCTCACTCGCAGGAACCTCATCACGATGTTCCTCAGCGCGGAGATGATGCTGCAAGGCGTGCTGCTGAATTTCCTCGCCTTCGGTTACTTCCACGGCAACCTCACCGGCCAAGTCTTCGCCCTGTTCATCATCACGGTGGCGGCGTGCGAAGCCGGGTTGGGCCTCGCGTTGTTCCTCGTGCTATACCGCCGGGGGCGAACGCTCGATTCCAGCGCCTGGCAGAATGTCCGGGAGGCGGGCCTACCGCCGACCGTCGATGTTGAACTGTTCGCCGAACCCGAACCGGAGGAGGCGATGCCCGTGCTGCCCGTGGCCGGCCGCAAGCCCGGTGCGCCGAGCTTGGAAGGAGCCAACCGTGTTTGATTTCTCGGAACCCATCGGCATGCTCTTACTCGCGCTCACACTTCCACTAGTGGGAGCGATTTTGGCCGCGCTCTGCGGCGTGACCAAGTTCGCCAAGTTCGCCCACTGGCCCACGATCGTTTCGTTCGCGTCTTCCGCCGTCGTTTCGATTTTGTTGTTGATTGAAGTTGGCCATGGCCACGAACCGCTCTCGATCACTCAGGAATTGGGAACGTGGTTCTCGGTCGGCCGCATCTCCGTGCCCCTCGCATTCAGCGTCGATCCGCTTTCGGTGGTGATGCTCTGCACGGTGTCGTTCATCGCCACGTTCATCGCGATCTTCTCTGCCGGATACATGCACGCGGATTCCGGCTTCGCTCGGTACTTCGCCCTGATGGGGTTGTTCGTATTCGCCATGTGCTTGCTCGTGACGGCGAACAACTTCTTCGTGCTCGTGGCCGGGTGGGAAGGCGTGGGTGTGTGCAGCTACTTGCTCGTGGGGTACTACTACGCCAAGCCCTCCGCGGCCGCGGCTGCCCGCAAAGCCTTCCTCGTCACCCGGCTCGGGGACGTCGGTTTGATTCTGGGAATCTTCCTCCTCTGGCAAGTTGGCGGCTACCACACAAACTTCGATCAGTTGTTCGAGCACTTGGCGAAGCACCCGCCAAGCGACGCCACGATGACGACCGCCGCATTGCTCCTTTTCTGCGGGGCCGTGGGCAAATCGGCACAACTGCCGCTGTATGTGTGGCTACCCGATGCGATGGAAGGGCCGACACCCGTGTCCGCGCTCATCCACGCCGCGACGATGGTCACGGCCGGGGTGTTTCTACTCGCCCGCTGCGCCCCGGTGTTCGCCGCGAGTGCCGATGCTCAGATGGTCGTGTGCGTGATCGGCGGCCTCACGGCGTTCCTCGCCGCGTTCATCGCCCTCGCCCAGAACGATCTCAAACGGGTGCTCGCCTACAGCACGATCAGCCAACTCGGCTTCATGTTCATGGCCCTCGGCGCAGGGGGTGCGATTTCCCCCCGATACGCCGTGACCGCCGCGATGTTCCACCTCGTCACGCACGCCTTCTTCAAAGCGCTCCTGTTCCTCGGCTCCGGCTCCGTGATGCACGCGATGGGTAACGTGATCGACATGAGGAAGTTCGGCGGCCTGCGGCATCTGATGCCCACCACACACGCCACGTTCCTCATCGGTGCGGCGGCACTCGCCGGCTTCCCGTTGCTCTCCGGCTTCTGGAGCAAGGATGCGGTGCTGTACGTATTGAAGGAAGCGAGCGAAAGCCGATCGCCGTACCACAATACTTACACGGCGATCCTCGCACTCGCGGGGCTGACCGCACTGCTCACCGCGTTCTACACCTTCCGCGCCTACTTCCTCACATTCTGGGGGCCGGAGAAGATCCCGCACGAAGCCCACGGCCACGCCCACGAATCGCCCCGCATCATGACCGTGCCGCTGATCGTGCTTGCCGTCGGTGCGGCGTTCGCCGGGATCATCCTCGAACCAATGACGCACGGTTTCGAACATTTCCTCGAACGTTCGACCAGCATCGACTTCGCCCGCGAAGCCTTCGGCAAGCACCACAACATGATGGAAAAGAAACACGGCCTCGATTGGACCGTGATGCTGGGGAGTTCGGTGATCGCCCTCGCGGGAATCGCATTCGCCGCGAAACTGTACCTGCGGGGCGGCCCGGAAGTTGTTCACCCAAAGTTGGAAGGCGTGTACACGCTCTCGCAAAACAAGTTGTACGTGGACGAAGTGTACAACGTGGCCTTGGTGAAACCGGCCGAGTTGTTGGCCACCACCGGGCGCCAGTTCGATGGGTTCCTCGATGCCATCGCCCGATTGTTCAGCTTCGCCCCCCGGGTACTCGCCGCGGTGATGCGGCCGTTGCAAAACGGGTTGGTTCAGTTTTACGCGCTCGGGATGGTTCTCGGGTTGGCGGTGTTCCTCACGGTGATCGTGTTCCGTTCGGTGAAGTGAAAGCGGGGGGACATCCTTCCCCGTCTGACCATTGCGGGGGACGATGTCCCCCCGCTTTTGAGTGGGGTTTTCATGCAGTCGATCGAATCGGTACGAATCCTATTGCTGGCGGTGCTGCTGTCACCGTTGCTCTTCGCCGCGCTCGTGTGGGTCGCGGGGCGCTCCGGCTACGCCGGTGCCCGAAGGCTCGCTTCGGCGCTCGCGCTGTTGCACCTCGGCCTCACGGTCACGCTCGCCATACCGACAGCTCAAGTATTATTGGATCAATCTGCGAGCGATGTCTACGGTTACCGAACAGCGGGTGGATTCCGCCCGCTGTTCGTGCCGGGCGATATACGCGAAGGCAATACGCATTCCACGAGTTGGGACGTCTTCCCCGTCGGCGTTTCCGTGCCGGGTTTGCCCCCAGCCAGCGTGCAGTTCTTCATCGGGTTGGACGGCTTGAACATATGGCTGGTGCTGCTCGCCAGTGTGCTCACCTACGTGGCAACGCTTTCGTCTTGGGATGCGGTGAAGGAAAAAGCCGGGGGGTTCTACGCCTGGGTGTTCGCGTTGCAAACCGCCGTGATCGGGGCGTTCGTTTCGTTCGACGTGATCCTCTTTTACATCTTCTTTGAATTGACGCTCATTCCCGCGTTCTTCCTCATCGCCTCGTGGGGCACCGGCGGCGGCAAGCGGGACGCCGCCCGAAAATTCTTCCTCTATACCTTCCTCGGCAGCCTGTTCACCCTCACCGGTATCATCGGCGTGGCCGCGATGAACCCGACGCCCGTCGCCCCGGACGGAAAGACGATCCAACGAACGATCGTCGAAGAACGGGGTTCCACTTCGATCCCGCAAGCCGGGCCGATCACCTTCAACATCAACCAATTGATGCGGAACGTGGCGACGTGGAGCAGCCTGGGCGAAGCAAAGGTGGAGTACTACACCAAGAAACTCGACGCCGCGACCGCCGTATTCGAGAAAGCGAAACGCGATAAGCAACTCCCGGATAGCGAACTGAGAGCCGCCAAAGAATCACTCGCCAAAGCCCAAGCCGAACGCGACCAATATAAGACCATCGGCGGATGGCTCTTCTTCGCCATCATCGCCGGGTTCGCCGTGAAGACGCCGATCATCCCCTTCCACACTTGGTTGCCCACCGCCTATTCGGAAGCCCCGGCTTCCGTGACGGTTCTCCTCACGGGGGTGCTCTCGAAGCTCGGCACCCTCGGCATCCTGCGGATCGTGATTCCCCTCTGCCCCGATGCCGCCGTGCATTACGGCTTGCCCGCGTTCGGCTTCCTCGGTGCCGTGGGCATCGTGTACGCCGCGTTTTGCGCCTTCGCCCAACGCGATCTGAAACTCATCGCCGCGTACAGCAGCATCTCGCACCTCGGTTTGTTGATCCTCGGAATGTTCGCCTTGAATGCCGAGGGTTTGACCGGCGCGGCGTTGCACATGATTAACCACGGCCTCACCGCCGGGGCGATGTTCGCACTGCTCGGCTTCCTCGCCGATCGCTACCGCACCACCGACAGCAACCAATTCGGCGGCCTCATCGCCCGCTTCCCAATTTACGCCGCATTCATGTTTGTGATTTGCTTGGCGAGCGTCGGTCTGCCGGGGTTGAACAGCTTCGTGAGCGAGATGCTGCTGATCGGGGCGCTCTTCACGCCTGGGAACACATTGATCGCCGGGTACGGCCTCGCGGTCGCCGCCGGGTTGGGAATCTTCCTCTCCGCGTGGTACACGATGAGCATGCTCCGTCGCGTGTTCTTCGGCCCGTTGCAACTCCCCACCACCGAGGTTGCGGTCGGAGATACCACCCCGCGAGAAATCGTGGCGTTCGGCTTGCCGGCCGTGCTTTGCCTCGCGCTAGGGCTGTTCCCGCAAGTGGTGTTGAACACCATGAAGCCGGACATCGCCCCCATCATGCAACAGTTGAACGACGCCCGCGCCCGCGAAAACCCGGCTTCCGCCAAGCTCGAAACGGGCACCGCCCTGCCCCGCGCAACGACCAAATAGAGATTCGATTCATGACACCTTTCGGCAATCCGGCTTTCCTCGAACACTTGACCGCGGCGGTGCGATACGCCCTGCCGGAATCGGTGCTCGTAGGCACCGCCTGCCTTTTATTCACGCTCGCCGCATTCAACGCGAGCCGCCTTACCGGGTTCGCGATCGCTCTGATCGGTGTAATCGCGGCGGCGCTCGTGGCGTTCTACGTGCCCGAGCCACCCATCGCCGAAGTGTCGTACGCCGTGTTGAATGCGACACCGCTGGCGGGGTTCATCCGCTGGCTCACGCTGATCGCACTCGTTTTGTACATCGCATTGGGTTGGTCCGAAACCGGGGAATCGGCGGGCGAATACTTCGCGTGCTTGCTCATCGCCGGGGCGGGGCTTTCCCTCGTGGCCCGCGCCAACGATTTGATCTCGCTTTTCCTCGCCCTCGAAATGATCAGCATTCCAACGTACGTCATGCTGTACTTGCCCTCGAACCGCAAGTTCGGCCAAGAAGCGGCGATGAAGTACTTCATGTTGAGCGTGCTTTCTTCGGGGGTGCTGCTATTCGGCTTCAGCTACCTCTTCGGCCTCGCGGATAGCACCAACCTCGTGGTGATCTCCGATACGCTGGTGAAGGCCGCCAAGTTGGGCATCGTTTCACCTTACGCCGCTATCGCCGCAATCATGGTGATCGCCGGGCTAGGCTTCCGCATCACCGCCGTGCCGTTCCACTTCTACGCCCCGGACGTGTACGAAGGCGGGCCGACCGGTGTGGTGGCGCAATTGGCCTACATTCCGAAGGTGGCCGGGTTCGTGGCCCTCGTGCGCGTATTCGGTTTGGTCGGCCCGGTCGGCGGCGAGGTGCCCTTCGATTCGGTGCGAACGCTGGTTCCCCTCACCCTCTGGGTGATCGCGGCGATCACCATGAGCCTCGGTAACTTGCTGGCGTTGATCCAAGATAACATCAAACGCATGTTCGCCTATTCCGGCATCGCCCACGCCGGATACATGCTCCTCGGCGTACTCGTGGCCTGCTCGGTGGCGGATGCCAAGGGGAACGCGACGCAAGCCGGGGTGGATGGTTTGCTCGTTTACCTCGTGGCTTACGGTTTGATGACCGTCGGAGCGTTCGCGGTGCTCGCCTACCTGAGCCACGGCAACCGGAACGTCGAAACCGTGGACGATCTCGCCGGGTTGGGAAGAACTAACCCTGTCGCGGCAGTTCTCCTCGGGTTGTTCCTACTCAGTATGATCGGCTTGCCGCTCACCGCCGGATTCACCGGGAAGTTCCTGCTATTCTTCGGATCGTTCGATCAACCGGCCGATTCTCCGATGCGGAATATGTCCCGCGTGCTCGTAGCCGTTGCCGCACTCAACGCTGCGATCGGAGCCGTGTACTACCTCCGGGTGGCGAGTGTGATGTTCCTGCGAACTCCGTTGAAGCCGATGGATTCCCCCCGCGGTTACCCCGCGTTCGCCGCGGCCGTGGTGTGCGCTTGCGGCACGCTGGCCTTGGGCGTTTATCCGAAACCGCTGGTGGAATACGCCAAAACTGCGGCTCCGTTGAATGTTCCCCTTGATGCCCGCACCCTTACCGGCAAGGAATGATGGCACCCCGCGAGGTGCTGGAACGATACCCCGGCATCCAGTCCGGATGCCGATGGCATCCTCTAACGAACTCCGGGGGATTCAGCGGCGCCATACTCTGGCGGGGCGAGCTCGATGGCGTTCCGATCTTCGCTTTGAAACGTTACCCCGCCGAAGTGACGAGCGAACGAGTTCAGCAGATCCACGATTGGCAGAAGCTCACGGCGGCACTTCCATTCGTTCCAAGGCTCATCGCTGCGGCGAATCGAGAAACGCGGATCGAACACGGGGGCTTTCTCTGGGAATTATCCTCGTGGATGCCGGGCGTTGCGGATTTCCACCGCGAACCGTGCGAAGCCAAACTCCGTTCCGCCTGCGAAGCGATTTTCCAACTCCACGATGTTTGGAAGATTCTGCAAACGCCACCGCAGCCGATACCGGCGATTCAACGGCGAATCGATTTACTCACGGGTTGGAAGCCGACTTCGGAATGTGGAATTCGGGCCGAAGCCGATGCCGTCGTTCGGCGGTTGCGTCCCGCGATTCTCGATGAGTTGCAATCGTGGCAAACTCGCCGATTCCCGCTCCGACCCTGCCTCGCCGATGTTCACCGCGAGCATGTGCTCTTCACCGGTACCCATGTGACCGGCATCATCGATTACGGGGCGATGAAGCTCGATCACGTCGCGGTGGATGCCGCCCGATTCCTCGGCGATGCCTGCGCCGAAGATCTAAGCATGTACCGGCTCGGTTGTGAACTCTTCGTTCACCGATACGGCAACGACCATTGCCCGGTGGAACTGATCGAACTCCTCGATCGCAGCGGCAACCTCGGGGCCATCGCGTTTTGGTTGAAACGAAACGACCCTTCGCCGAAAGCGCAAGCCCGGCTCGCCCGGCTGTTGGGTTCCGCGCTCCGAGCGACGAGCAATTGATCGCCATCGGGCGCGATTGCCCATTACAATGGGATCGCCCCACGAACGGAGTGCCCGCGTGACCCTCGATGTCGTTTGCCCGAAGTGCGAATTTTTCCTGCAAGTGCAGTTCAAGATGGCGGGCCGTTCGATCCGCTGCCCGAACCCCGATTGCGGAACCATCTTTATGGTTCCCCCGCCGCTCGCCGAGATCATCGCCCCCGCGAAGCCGGCACCGAAGCCCAAACCCGCACCCGGCGCACCGAAACCGAAGGAAGTGCGTTGGTCCGATGATGCGGAGATTGCGGCGAAACCCAAGGCGAAAGAGGTTCGCTGGACCGAAGAAGTGGAACAATCGACGGTCAAAGCCCCGCCGAAACCGTTCGTACGCAATGTTCCGCCGCCGCCCTCCGACGATGCGTTCACACCGATTCGGGTATCTAAGAAGCGCCGGAATCGTTCCCCGATGATCCTCGCCGGGTTGAGCGTAGCACTCCTGATGTTGATCGTCGGCCTCGGGATCGCGTTCGTCGTATCGAACCAACGCGAGGAGAAGCGGTTGTTCGCGCAGGCGGAGCAAGCGTACAACTCCGGGCAATACGCGAACGCTCACAATACGTTCGCACAACTCTCCAACAATTTCACGAGCAGCGAACGCCAACCGCGTTACGAATTCTTCGCGGGGCTATCGAGCGTACTGATTCAGATTCAACAGATCGGAGCCAGCTACCATCCCGATGACACGTTGACCGCGTTCGGCAAGTTTGCCGAGAAGTACGCGGAAGCCCCATTGGCCAAACCGGGCAGCGGCTTCGGGGCGGACATCGTGCAAGCGGGGCAGAAACTCGCCAGCGCTACCCACGATTTCTGCCTCGCGGAACTCCAACGCCATCGTTCGAATCGCAGCTTGATGGAACCGTTGAACGAATCGGCCACCGTGTCCGCGCGGGTGCGGGAACTGCTCGCGGGATTGGAGCGATTCCGCGATAAGGATTCCCCCTCCTCCAAAGAAATTCTCCAGAAGTTCGATGCGCTGGATGCCTCTCTCGCGGTCGAACAAAAGCGGGCGGCGACGATGGCCGACTGGCGGGTCGCGCTCCGCGATCCCACGCATTCCAAGATCGAAGCATTTCAAATCGCGATGGGTACCGCTGGGCTTGCGGTGGATGAAGAAACCGTAGCGTTGGTCGCGGCGGCCCGCAAGGCCTTGCTCTCGCACGTTCGTTACATCGCGGGGCGGTCGAAGCCCGTAGCCTTCCCCGCGACGGTTGCGGAACCCCAGTTCTCCGTTGCCCCGGTGCCCGGTTCGCCCAAGCCGATGAAAGGGGAATCCACTCCGTGCTTCGGCCTGAATGCGGGTTGCATTTTCGCGCTCGATTCTTCGTGCGGGGAACTTCTGTGGGCTCGCCGCGTGACCGCCGCCACCGCGAACCGAGCAACGTTCGATATTCCCGTCACCGTAGAACTCCCGGTATCGAGACTCGAAGTGGCGCTCGTCGGTTTCCCCCACGGCCTCGCCGCGTTGAACGCCCGCACCGGCGGGGTAGTTTGGTATCAGCCGTTGCCCGCGCCGTGTTTCGCCCGACCCGCCGTGTTGGGCAACCGCGTGTTCGTGGGGTTGCTCGACGAGGCGGGAACGATCGTCGATCTCGATCTCGCCACGGGGGAACGCCTCGGCTCGATCGCGTTGCAACAACCCCTCGGGGCGAACCTGCAAATTCACACGGGCGAAGGCATCGGCCCCGGCTTGCTGATGGCCGTTTGCGATTCTCAACGCGCGATGCTCTTCGCTCCCCGCTTCGGGAACGCCCCTTCGCTCGATTGCGTTCGTTCGATCTTTACCGACCACGCGCCCTCGGCCGTTCTCGTCGATCCGCTGGTATTCGTGGGCAGTTCGCCGCGATTGTTCCTGATGCAAGCGGCCGGTGCGAGCGCATCCAAGTTGGTGGAATACCGATTGCCCGCGACGAACGAACTGGCCGCGAGCAAACTCGATGGCGATTGGCCCGCCCCGCGCGCGATGGAGAAACCGTTCCTCGGCTGGCCGTGGTACCCGATGCGATGCGATGGCGAACGCTTGGCCATCGCCACCGATGCGGGAACGATCAGCCTCTCCGGGTTGAACTCTTCTGGCTCGGGGATATTCGCACTGTTACCGGAGAGTACCAAATTGAACGGCGAGACGGTTTCGCGCGCTTGCATCGCCGCGATGGGCGAAGACTCGCTTTGGGCAGTGGCCGGGCAAGAACTCGTGGAATTTCAAATGGCGGTTGGCCCGCAGGGGTTTCGCATGGTGCCCGTCGGCAAGCCGCGCCGGATTGGTGAAGCCGCGGCCCGGTCGCAGTTCATGGGTTCGATCAATCTGGCGGTTGTCTCGGTGAAGCCGACGGAACTCGCGGGCATTCAACTCTATGCCTTCGATCCAGATACCGGCGAATGCCGGTGGAATGTGCAATTGAACGTCGGAAGCAAATGAAAACACCGGCGGAAGCGGCTCCGCCGGCGTCGTTCGATTCTCAGCGTTTGCTGCCGTTCTGGAAACCGGCTTGTTGAATCGGCTCACCCTTCGCCGCGGGCGGCGATTCCAACATGGCCAACACGGCGTTGGCTTCCTCGTGCTTCGGATCGGCTTTGGTGGCCAGCATCATCTGTTCCCGGCCCTCTTCGATCCGTTCCTGATCGAGCAACACGCGGCCGAGGAAGAAACGGGCATCGGCTTCGGGCATCCGCTTCAACAGAATGGCGAACGCTTCATCCCAGTGGCCGGCTTGGGCTTGGTAATACGCAATCGCCTTGGGGTACTTGAGATTTTCCGGATCGAGCGTTTGAGCCTGATTGCACGCGGTGACCGCCGCGTTCCAATCTTCGAACTTGGCGAACATTTTCGCCTTCTGGAATGCAAGATCGTGATCCTTCGGATTCACTTTCATGGCGGTATCGTAGAGTTGGGCCGCCCGCGCCTTTTCCCCCGAGTGCATATACAAGCGGGCCAAACCGATGAGCGCCGTGCGGTTCTTCGGATCGTTCTGGAGAACTTTCTGGTATCGTTGGCGAACCACGTCGAACAGTCCGTCCCGTTCGGTGGGAGATTTCCCTTCGGAGAGGGCCGCTTCCATTTCCGTATCGGCGAAGGCCAATTCCGTTTCCGGTTTGATCCCCTTCGATTTCACCCGCGCCTTGGCGATCACCATTTCCGGTTCCGGCGGCTTCGGCTTGAACGAGGAGCCGCCCAACCCGAAGAAATTGCTCTTCCCGGCGTTCGCTTGGCCCATGGCGGCGTCCGGCATCGCAGGTTGCTTCGTGGTTCGGCAACCCGAGGCGGAAATTGCCAAAACTCCCCCGGCGAGAAGCCACGCTTTGATTCGACGCCCATCCATGGGTCTGCCTCGTTGGTAATCTGCGGCGACTTGAACGATTATTGAAACTCTGCGATAAAACTCGCCGAGGCTTCCGCGATCAGGTCGCGCG
>JBBQWA010000065.1:0-16566 GCA_038211045.1 Gemmatales bacterium | reverse complement strand
TCTTCAAGTCTCCGCCGCGGAGTGCGGCTTCAATCAATTCGGGCAACATCGCGGGTGTGCAGGCGAAGCAGGGAATGCCCAGCGCCGCCAACTTGCGGGCCAAGGCTTCGTCGTAACTCGGCGCCCCGTTGTCCGAAAGAGCCAACAGGCAAATCGCCTTCACGCCGTTCTCCACCATCTCGCCCATGCGCCGCACCAGTTGGGCTTGGTTGCCCCCTTCGTACAAATCCGTGAGCAGGATGAAGAGCGTCTTCTTCGGATCGGTGATGAACCGTTCGCAGTACGCCACCGATTTGTTGATGTCCGTTCCGCCGCCGAGTTGAACGCCGAAGAGCATGTTCACCGGATCGCTGCCGCACTTCTCGGTGAGATCGACCACTTCCGTATCGAACGCAACGACGTGCGTTTCCAATGCTGGCAGGCTCGCGAAGATCGACCCGCACACGGCGCCGTAAACCACCGAATCGGCCATCGAACCGCTCTGATCCATATCGACAATTACCGTCCAATTGTTCGACCGCTGCGCCCGCGAGTAGAAGTACACACGCTCCGGCACGATGGTGCCGAGGGCCGGGTTGTAGTTCTTGAGGTTCCGGCCGATCGTCCACTTCCAATCGATGTTCGCGGCGTTCGGCAACGGCGAATGCTCTTTCCGGTTGAGCGCCCCCATCACCGCCGAGCGCAGTTTCTGTTCGAGCTTCTTCTTGATCTCTTCGACGACTGCGCGCACCACCATGCGGGCCGTCTCCTTGGTGCGTTCCGGAATCTTGCCGCTGAGCGACATCAACGTACCTACGAGTTGGATGTTCGGTTGCACGCTCCGCAACATCTCCGGCTCGAACAAGAGTTGCTTCAACCCCCGGCGTTCGATGGCATCGTTTTGAATGACGCTGACGATATCGTCTTTGAAGTAGGTGCGGATATCGCCGAGCCACTTGGAAAGCCGGGGCATGGAACCGCCGAGGCCAGCGGAACGCTCGCCGGGGGAGGCTTCCGGGGCGTCATCGTAGATTGCACCGAGTGCGGCATCCATTTCGGTATCGCCGGCACCGAGAGCACAGTTTCCCATGCAGCCGAGAGATTCCTGAGAATCCTTGCCGAGGATCAGTCGCCAGCGTCGCAATTGTTCGGGATCGAACATTTTTTCTCCTGCCGAGCCGGGAGCGTAAGTGACGATTCAAGCGAACATCGTCGCTTACGCTTCCGGCTCCGAAATACTCAAATGTCATCGAAGTTCAGATCGTTCAACTCCTTCAAGCTCACTTCCTCCGCTTCGGTCAATGGCGTACTTAAACTCTCGCTCGCCGTGTCAGCGCCCACGCCCCAGAACTCGCCGAGGTTCTCGCAGATGTGCCGTTTCTGTTGCGGGTTGAAGCTACCGAAGGCTCGCCGAAGGAAGACGATGGCCCGCTTGAATTGATCGTCGTCGAGTTGTTGAACATATTTCGCCAACTCTTCCCACAGCGCTTGCCGAGCGAGTAACGAAGCCCGATTGCGCTTGGCCAAACCCTCGAACCAACCCGCTCCGAGATCGGCGGGCACCCCCGGCGACAACCGCCGGGAGACTTCGCGGGCCAGTTCTTCGTTCGCCACGAGCGCCCGTTCCAGCAGGATTGCACAGGCGTAACCGGAAAGCAACGGATTGCGGTCGTCCGCCTTCGATAGCTTGTCGAGGCTGAAAATCCAGAGGTTTCCATCGACACGCCCGTGATGTTCCAAACTCACACGGTTCATTTCTTCGATAGAGTGCGTCAAATCTTCCGCTGCCTTGGCGTCGCAATTCGCGGCATCGTGGAGGGCCAGGGAACCCTGCACGAAGAGTTCCTCCAACAACGGTAGCAACGGCGTCGGATCGAACTTTCGCACATCGCCGTAACGTACTACTTGGCTCAGTTGCAACGCAGCGTGGGCGATGGATTTCAAATCGGAACTCACCGCCGCGAGTGCCTGCAATCGGCTGCGGGCCAGTTCCATCGAAGTGCTCATGCCGCATTCGCAAGCGTTCATCACAATGTTGGATGCCCCGGCAATTTCGGTGCAAGCTTCCAGCATCGTTTTGAACTTGTACGCCGTGGCGAGTTCGACCGTTTCGCCCAACAACACCGCTTCGACCAAAGCGATTTCACTCTCGGGCGTCCATTGAAGCTTCCACTTCTCGGCCCAAGTCGTACTCCCATCGCGTTGTGGTATGAACGTGGCGAAGCCGATGCCCAGCACCTTCAACCGATGAAAGAACGATGAACGATGTAGATCGAGGAACGCGGCCTCGACTGTTTTCACCTGCCGGTTCTCGCGGAGGTCGAGCGAGTGTTCCTGCGCCACGGTCGTGCGGTACTTCTCCAATTTCAGGCTTTTCAGCAATCGGTCGAAGTCGTCTTGGATCGAAGTTTTGCTCACGCCCGCCGGGAGTTCGCCGATGGCGGTACCGACGTTGACGCGGGCCAAAGCCTCGCTAATGGTGCTCAGTTCGCCGTGGCCGATCAGCGTGACCGCCGCATCTTGGAGATCGCGCAGCGTGGGGGCGGAACCGTCGTGCATGGCGGCAAGGGTGCGGGCGAGGCGCACACCTTCGATCACCTCGGCGGTGGAACGGTGCGTGCCGGAATCGCGCAGGTGCCGGGTGACGCGGCCGAGGTATTCCATCGGCAGCTCGCTTTGGCGATCCGCGTTCAGCATCTCCCAAACGAGTTCGTGGTAGGCCGGGGCTGAGTTGCCGGCGCCGTAACCGGACTGAGACGAAAGTTTAAGAAACGAATACGGCATCAGCGTCAGCTTGCTGGGCCGCCGTCGCAGGCTGGCGAACTCGTAATCCGTCATGGAGGAGTGTTCGCCGTTCAACACGGGCGCGTGGAATGCTCCGACCACCGCGAGAATCTTTTCCGGCGCTACCCCTTCCGCCAGTACTTCCGCAATCCGCTTGCGCATGTAGGCTTCGCGCACCAAGTTCTCGGCCCGCCACGCGGGGGCGTCGTCTTCTTCGCGGAGTGCGTTGCCGAACTCGAAGATCGCTTTGCGGTATGCCTGCGGGTTCAGGTTGTGTTCGAAGCGGCGTTCCCAATACGTTTCGTGATCGTGTTCCCCGGCGTGTTCCGCCAAGCGTTCGTAGATCGATCTCTTCGGTTCCGGTTTCGCCAAGTCGGCGGCTTGCTCCTCTTCAGTTTCGCCGGCCATCTTCGCGGTCTTTTCCAACATGGCTTCTTGCAAGCCGAGGAACACATCCGAGGGAAGATCGATGAACTCGACGCGGGCCTTGTTTTCCTTGGCCCAGAGCATCGCTTGGTATTCGGGGCTGTAGCGGGCGAGCGGATACACGATGGTGCGAACGGGAAGTTCCGATGTGTAAGCGAGGATCGCCACCGGCGGCTTCGTACCCGATTTCACGAGATGTGGAATCAGATCGTTCGCATCGGCCAAGCCTTCGATAAGCACGACCTTGGGTCGCTGTTCATCGAGCGCACGGCGGAGGTGCCACGCCCCGGCCGGGGAGAGGTGCCGCACACCGAAGATGGGCACGCTCCAACTCACGAGTTGTGCTCCGTGCAGGCGGTGTACAGCGGCCGCCATTCGGCGCCGCGCTTCTTCAGGATGTTCGCCAGATACTCGGCCCACACGAGCTTGTCCTTCTCTTCGTCCTTCACCACGGCCCCTTGCAACCCGGCAGCCAGATCGTGGGCGCAGACTTCGCCGTTACCGAAGTTCCCGGCGAGGGCCATGCCGTTGGCCAACACGCTGATCGCTTCCGCGGTGGAAAGCACACCCGAAGGCACCTTCAACTTGTTCTTGCCATCCAGGGTTTGCCCGGCACGCAATTCGCGGAAGATCGTGACGACTTGTGCTACCGCATCCTCGGCGGGCAACGCGGAACGAAGCTCGAGGTTACTGCCCAACTCTTTAACACGCTTGCGAACAATCTCAATCTCGACTTCCAAAGTTGAAGGCGTCGGCAACACCACCATGTTGAAGCGGCGTTTCAACGCGGCACTCATATCGTTGACGCCGCGGTCGCGGGTGTTCGCCGTGGCGATCATGCTGAAGCCCTTGGCGGCGGGCACTTCGGTTTGTAACTCGGGTACGCTCACTCGCTTCTCGGAGAGCAGCGAAATCAGTGCGTCCTGCACTTCCGCGGCGCAGCGGGTGATCTCCTCGAAGCGGGCGATGGGGCCCGACTCCATCGCTCGGAAGACCGGGCTTTTGATCAGCGATTCGTTGCTGGGGCCGCGCGCGATCAGCATCGCGTAGTTCCAGGTGTAGCGGATCTGCTCCTCGGTTGTGCCGGCAGTTCCCTGCACGACCTTGGTGGAATCACAGTTGATTGCGGCAGCGAGATGTTCCGAAAGCCAGGATTTCGCGGTGCCCGGCTCGCCCAGCAGGAGCAATGCACGGTCCGTCACGAGTGTGGAAATGGCAATCTCCACCAACCGCGGCTGACCGATGTACTTCGCGGAAATCTCCATCGTTCCCGCTTTGCCACCCCAGATGTAAGTGCGCACCGCCCTCGGCGACATCTTCCAGTTCGGCGGCTTCGGGTGCGAATCGGTGCGAATCAGTTCGGCCAATTCCTCGGCGAACATCACTTCGGCCGGCGCACGCAGGATCCCCGTACGTGCGGTTGTTGGAGGTTCGACGCCGGATTTCTTGGCCATAACAACACCTTGAAGGTTTAAAAGCCGCACGATCACGCAGATAGAAGACGATCAAGATCACAACTGAAACCAATTTCTTGTTCTAAATCGCGGATGATCCGTGTTCATCGTGCGGCCCTACCGTTCACGATACGTCCGATTTCGCGCGGAGTTCTTCGATGCGGGTGAGCCAATGATTCGCCTGCACTTCATCGAACTTCGTAAGGAACGATTCCAGTTGCGGGATTGTGGATTTGGGCAAGCCGATGATTGCGTTGCCCAGCGACCACAGCGAGGCGTACTCCGCCTTGGGTGGGATCGCATCGACGGCCTTCAGGAAATAACTTGTTGCGTCCGGGTGCTTCAGTTGCACCATTGTTTCTACAAGTATGCGGAATTGTTCCGCCTTGGGGTTGTACTCGAACAAGTGTTCCGCCTTGGATTTCAAATACGCAATCAACATCGGATTGCCGGGAGAACCCATCCCGCGTATCAGTCCTAGATTGTCGATGCGCATTGCCACTTCGAGCCACCGCAGGTCGAGGCGGAGCTCCCCGTAGAACGACCAAGTCAGATATTGAATGATCGCGTTTGACTTTGCAGTCTGTACGGCCTTCTTCACTTGGCCGGGGGGCATCAGGTACGGCGAGAAGTTATCGAACACGCGGTGTGGATCGAGATTCTGCAACGCGGCTTGAAAGACGAGACCAAGTGCATCTGCTTCCAAACTCGCATGATTCCCAGCGATGACCTCGGCCATGGTCTTCGTCCCCCCCGCCATTGCCCGCACCACGTCCAAATTCAAATCACTCCCCGAGAGTGTATCGCCCTTCACCTTCTGAAGCTTCTCACGTAAGCCGAAGAGTTCCAACACCATCGCTTCGGAATCCTTGTCCGTGCGATCCTTCAACATGTGCAGGAAGTATCCGAGGCGTTCGATCTTGGCGCTGATCTCCTTCTTGTCTTTCAACGTAAATAATTCCGCAAGTTCCTTGCGGAACTCGGCGAGTATCTCTTTCAGTAACCGCGGGCCTTTTGAATCCGAAATGGGTCGCCAAGCGTGGGCCAGTTCCTTGCCCGCCATCACCTTCGTGAGCGCGGCCACCGCTTCCTCGCCATCCATCTGTGTGAGGCCCCAGTACGCGGCCACGCGAACGTCCTGCGCCTTGGCGGATGTTTGTTCGATGAGGATGTGAACGTCGTCCGAATGCAATCCCAAGCAGGAGAGGGCCGCGACGCGAACTTCCTTCGATCCGTTTTCCAACGCTTGCATCACCAATTCGCGGGTGCCGGTCGGGTCGAACCTGTGCAAGAGTTGCAGCCGACGTGCGGCTCCGCCCTTCCCCTTCGGTTCGTAGGCGTCGCGGATCAGCGGGGCGATGCCGGGGCCGTAACTTTCGGGAATGATCTTCTTGGCGAATAGGTCAGCGATCTCGGAAAAGGAATCGTCGAGACCCACAACCGCGATGCGCACCAGCCGGACGTCCTTGAAATGGCCGTTCGCGTAGGCCTCGGCGATCACTTCGTATCGCCCGCCACCTGTGCGGGTCAGCGCTTGAAGGAGCGGTTGCAGTGTGCGGGCGGGGATTTCCGTGGGCCGGGCGGTGGGGACTTTCGCGCCGAGCGGTTCGATCTTCCCCGCGAGGCCGGTCTCGCCTTGGGTGTAGCGGATCGCGGTGGCGAGGCCGAGAAGTTCCAGCAACGCATCGGGCGCGGTCTGTTCGTCCGCAGCGATGAGCGCGTTCGCACTCTCAGCAAGCCTAGCGAACACCGGTGCCTTCGCTCCGGCCAGCCTCAGTGGTTCGATGAGCTTCTTCAGGCGAAAATCGCCCGGTGCGGTGGCGCTCCCCGCGACAGCGAGCCGCCGGGTTTCATCGAACACCTGATGGAGCAGTTGCAAGCTCATTACTCACCCAAAGAAGAATCTACCGCAGAGGCGCTGAGACGCAGAGAAGAACAGAATGCCGATATTCTCTGCGTCTTTGCACCTCTGCGGTAAAACAGGTTTTTTCAATCTCACATCATCAATCGGATCACTTCCGACTCGGTGACGATGCTCAACGGTTTCACTCGCAGTTGCCGGGTATCCAAATCTTGCACAAAGCGGCCGATCAACGTTTGGCCGATCAGGTATTCGTGGAACAGCAGTGGCATCAATCCTACGCTCGGCAGTTCTTCCGGCATTCCGGCGTCGGTGAGAACGATCCGTTCGCCCTTGGCATCCTCGATCACGAAATCGCCGCCGACTTTACCGATCTGCATGAAATTCAGGGCCATCACCGGCTTCTTGTCCGAGAGCGGCCCTTTGAGGTTCGCCTTCACATCCTTAATGACGGCGGCAAAATCGTTGTGGGCGAAGTTGCGAATTGCTGCGAAATCTTCGGGCCGCCGGCTCCGCGGCGTCATCGCATCCCAGCGAATGCGCGGGTTCATGCCACCTGGGTAAACGCAGAGTTCCTTCACCGTGGCCACCTCGAAGAAGCTGTCGTCGCTGCGGATGTGGGCCATCGCCTTCCACGGCCGCAGGTTTTCGGTCACGCGGATACGGCCATTCTTGAGGTTCAACCAGATGCCAGTTTCGACGAGTTCCTGCTTGGCCGCGTTGTTGAAGGTGTGGAAAGCGAGCTGCATCAGTTCGACATTCTCCTCGACCAAGCCCGCCGCTTTGAGTTCCCCTAACTGCCAAGCGTGGCCGAGCCAGGCGGCGATGGCGGAATCGGTGGCCGGCGCCAGCTCGGGATCGTCGAGGCGATTCTTCAAATCGATGCGCCCTTGTTTGATGAGGGCATGCAATCGGGCGAGTTGATCGAGAGCTTCGGAATGCACCTTCTCGGTGCTGCCCGCGAACTTACCGGTTTCGTCGGCATAAAGGTTGGTGAACTGATTCAACGCCGCTTGGGCACCGGGGAGGAAGGCGTTGCCGAGTTGCTTCGCCTGAGTTTGCATCTCCGAGGCGAGCTTGGCGTTCATGTTGCCGAGGCCGACGCGAACGAGATCGTGAACCAACCGTTCGAGAATGTCGATACCTTCCAGTTGGGCCGCGATCTTCTTTGTGAGCGCCGTCTTGTTCACGGTCTTGGGTTTGACCGGCGCGTCGGCCGGCTTCTCCTTCTTCGCTTGCAACTTCTCCCGTTTGGCCTGCAAATCCTCGGGTACGTCGGCCACGGTGAAGCTTTTCTTCGTCGCGTGGGCGTACATCAAACCGAGGCAGTGCTTGCAGGGGAACTGCCGGCTCGGGCAACTGCAGCGGTGCGTCGGTTGATCGGCGCGGGCGAAATCGCTCGAACAACGGTACGGTTCTTTGCCGCTGCCTTGGCATTCGCCGAAGAGCAATGTGCCATCTTCGCTAGTGTGCAGTTTGGCGAACTTATTTTTGAGCACGAGGCCGCGGCCGTTCTTCGCGGCGTCCGCATTCGGTGCCATCGCGTCGATTTGGGTTTCGGTGAGTGCGATCATGGTGGAAGTGTACCCGGGGGTGTTCCGCGTGCAAAGTCGGTAGGCGGAATTGCGCAATTACAATACCCTTCCATCATCCCCGAGGAAGCCCCATGTTCCGCACCGTTCCACTCGTTATCCTCTTGGCCGGTTCCGCGTTCGCCGCCGATCCCTCCAAGGATGCCCTCGGCGATGCGCTTCCCCCGGGTGCTATCGCACGCTTCGGAACCGAACGCTTCCGAAATCTCGACTTCTATTCCGGGCTCCAGTTGCTCCCCGATGGGAAATCCTTCTGCGCGATGTTGCAATCGAACAACACGATCTTCGATGCTTCGACCGGCTTACCCACGTCGAAGGTTCCCGCCGCGAGGGGAAGCTATTCGCAAATGGCCCACGCGCTGTCCGCCGATGGTTCGACGGCCGCAACTTCAAAATACGATGGCATCGACGTTTGGAACTTCGCCAGCGGAGCGAAAATCCTTGAAATTAAACGGCGGCTCTACAGCAGCGAGAATACGCTCTCGCTTTCCGCCGATGGGAAGTTTCTCGCGATCGGCGGGCAACTCGACGATAAAGCGAAAGAAAAAGGCGTGGTGGCCAGCGTATGGGATCTCGAAAAGAAGAAGGAAATCGCCGGGGTGAAAGTGGCTCAGAATTCCCGGTGCTACACGGCACTATCCGGGAATGGCCAAACCCTCGCCACGTGGGGCTACCACAACGAGCCGAATCAGAATTTCGATAAATACGACCCAGATACCGACCCGAACCGCCTCGTGCAAATCTGGAATGTCGGCAACTCCAAAGAGTTGGCGGGCGTTCGCGTGAACGGCAACATCGCCGCCGTCGCCGTCAGCCCGGATGGAAACACCGTGGCGGCATCGCCGGGCAATGGGGAAATCCACATCTGGGACGCTCAAACGGGCAAGCGAAAATGGAATCTGATCGGCCGTTCGCGGATGGGTCATACCCTCACGTTTTCCCCGGATGGAAAAACGCTCGCCGCATCGTCCGATGATGCTTCGGTTCAACTCTTCGATACCGCCACGGGGAAATCGAAGAGCATCACGGCGTGCCCGGTCACGTCGGAATACGTGCGGATTCGCAGCCTGAAATTCAACGGACCGGATCGCGCGATCGCGTTGATCTCGTACGGTTCCACCGCCCTCGTGTGGGAAATCCCTTCGGGCAAGCAGCTTTCCCCGGCCGGAGGGCACCACGAAGGCATCGCCGCGATCGGCTTCAACGACGGCGGCAAAGAAATCCTCACGGCCACGGCCACCGGCACGATCCTGCGATGGAACCGGGCCGGCGAAGAACTCGGGCCGTTTGCGTTGAAGTTGCCCGGCTCGAACGCTTCCGCGCCGCGGAGTTCCAACATCGCCATCTTCCCCGGCGGCAAGTTGCTCACTTGCAATACCGGCAACGATGTATGCGTGTACGAACTCCCCTCGGGGGTTCAAAAGTGCGCCCTTCCTTCCGATGGTTCGTACGCCAATCGTACGCTGCTCAACGCCGCCCACGATCGCGCCGTGCTCATCATTCCCCCGGGGTACTCGAACAACAAAGATAAACCGAAACCCTACCGGATGATCCCGTTCGATCTCGCCGCGGGTACGAAAGGCGACGCCATCGCATTACCGCCCGGCGAACATATGGTCACTTCGCTTTCGCCCGATGGCAGAACGATCATCGGCATCCGCCGGGTGATTCCCGAAAAGGGGGAACCCGATACGCTGCTGATGTCGATGGACGCCGAGACGGGAAAGGTGAACGCCGAGGCTCCGGTGAAGATCGGCTTCGGCGGATCGTCCATCGTATTCGCAAGCGATGGTAAGACGTTCGTGCTCGTGAAAGGGGACGGCGCCGCGGCCGTGTACGATTCCTCCACGTTCCATTCAGAACGCGAATTGAAGGGGGATTCGCGGGGGAACTCCATCGCCCCGCCGGTGTTCAGCCCGAATGGCCAACTCGTGGCGGTCGCCACCGGCGGAAGCTACGGCGGCGGAACGGCGGTAATCGAAGTCTTCGATTTCGCCAGCGGCAAGCGGTTGCACAAATTCGCCGGGCATTCGCAAGCGGTGGCCGCGATGGCCTTCTCGCCGGAGGGGAAAACGCTGGCAACTGGTTCCCTCGATACCACCGCGTTGCTGTGGGATCTTTCCACGCCCGCGAAGGAATGACCGATGCGAACCTTGGCTATCGGCGATATCCACGGGATGTCCGGCGCCCTCGACGCCTTGTTGGATGCGGTGAACCCGACGATGGGCGATCGACTGGTCTTCCTGGGCGACTACGTCGATCGCGGCCCCGATTCCAAAGGGGCAATCGATCGCATCCTCGCTTTGACTTCGTACTATTCCATCGTATGTTTGAAGGGCAACCACGAGATCATGATGAGCAAAGCCCGGCACGACCGCGAAGCCCGCAAGCTGTGGCTCGCCGTCGGCGGTGTGCAAGCGATGGCCTCGTATAGTTCCGGTGGCCGTTCGAGCTTCGGCGATATTCCCGAGGTGCACTGGGAATTCATCGACAATTGTTCCCCGTACTGGGAAACCGATACGCACATCTTCGTCCACGCCAATCTCGCCGAAAAATTGCTGTTAGTGGAACAGCCCGAGTCGAAGCTTTATTGGGAACATCTGAACGGGCCGATCCAACATGAATCGGGCAAGACGGTGATCTGCGGGCACACGTCGCAACGCTCCGGGATACCGCTCGCGTGGCCGACGACGATCTGCATCGACACGAAGGCGTACGCCGATGGCGGCTGGCTGACTTGCTTGGAAGTGGGAACCACGCACTACTTGCAAGCGAACGCGATGGGCCAAACGCGGGAGGGGGAGTTGGTGATTCAATCCGAGGCTGAAGCGTAAGCGAAGGAGGGTTGGGCCAGACAAAACATTTGCCCCGAGTTCTTACCGATGGCGTAACTTTGCTTCGCTTACGCTTCAGCCTCCGACAAAATCCGCTGTTCTTACCGATGGCGTGAGTTTGCTTCGCTTACGCTTCAGCCTCCGACAAAATCCGCTGCACCGCCTCGGCGAGATTCGCACACACCAGCGAAGCGGATCCTTCCGGCAGTTCCACATTCTTACCGTAGCCAGTGCGGACCAAGATCGTTCGGCAGCCCGCGGCACTCCCCGCTTCCATGTCGCTCAGACGATCGCCGATCAGCCACGAACGCGAAAGATCGAGATCGAGTTCGCGCGCCGCTCGCAGCAGCATCCCCGGTTTGGGCTTTCGGCATTCGCAATCGATGCGGTAACGCCCCACACCTTCGGTTTCGAGGTGCGGGCAATAGTAGAAGCGGTCGAACGTCGCCCCCGATTCGGCGAGGAAATGGTCTCGGATGTGTTGGTGAATGACTTCGACTTCCGCTTCCCCAAACAGCCCGCGGGCGACCCCCGATTGATTCGAGACGACGACGACGGCAAAGCCCGCATCGTTCGCATTGCGAACCGCGGCGGCGGAATCGGGTATCCAGCGGATTTGATCGACGGTACCGACGTAATGCGTATCGTCGATGACGACGCCATCACGGTCGAGGAAAAAGGCGGGTCGGGGCATGGGCGTATATTGATCCGAGCCGGAAGCGTCAGCGACGATCAAAGTATGAATCGTCGCTGACGCTTCCGGCTCGGATAAGCGGTTTACTTGCTCGGCGAGGCGACGAGCTTCTGAAGCTTCAGGGCGAAGCGGGATTTCAGCCGGGCCGCCTTGTTCCTGTGGATGTATCCACCGGCGGCGGCTTGATCCAGCTTCTTCTGGGTGAGCTTCAATTCTTCGGCGGCCTTGACGGCATCGCCGGTCTTGAGCACCGCGACCGCTTCGCGGGTCTTGAGCTTCACGGCTTTCAATACGGTTCGGTTCCGCTTCTGGCGGAGTTCCGCTTGTTTCATCCGTTTCCAAGCGCTCTTCGTGTGGGGCATTTCTTCACTGGGGTGTAGGGTGGAAGGTTATGTTACGGGTTAACCGGCGGCGCCGACTTTGTATCGGAAGAACTTTTTGATCGTGAGGCCGGCCTTGGCCAGAGCCTGGGCGACCGTGGTGTTGGGGTACTTCGGCCCGTTGGCCATAGCCTGTTCGGTGAGGGCGGTTTCGCCGAGCCATGCTCGGATCTTGCCCTCGGCCATCTTCTCGATGATGTTGGCCGGCTTGCTGGCGTTCTTCGGGTCGTCCTTGATCTGCTGGGCGATGAAGGCCTTTTCCTTTTCCAACTTATCCGCGGGCACTGCAGCGGGATCTAGGAACTCGGGGTTCAGGGCCGCGATGTGGGCACACACGTCGCGGAGGAGTTCCGCCGTATCCCCCTTCGGGGTGCCGGTGCATTGAACCACCGCGCCGACGGTGCCATCGTGGTGAACGTACTCGCCGAAGGTGCCCGATTCGAGTCGTTCGAAGCGATGCACGATCATCTTTTCGCGGATGACGCCGACGACTTCTTCGAGGCGATCACTCGCCTTGGCGCCGCCGAACGGCTTGGCCATGAGATCGGCCGCGTCGCTCGGGTTGGTGTCGGCGACGACTTGCGCGAGATCTTGAACGAGCGCCAGAACGCGGTCGTTCTTGGCGGTCGGCGCGCTTTCGCAACGCAGTTCCAAGATCGCCGCGACTTGCTTGGCGCTATCGAGGAAGATTCCGACGCGGCCTTCGCCGGTTTCGTTACCGCTCCGCTTGTCGCCCGCGTTTTTGTTCTTCAGCCGCAGAATGATCACGGCCTTGTCCATATCCCCTTCGGCTTCGGTCAGGGCCTTTTTGCAATCCATCAACGGTTGATCGGTTCGTTTGCGGAGTTCGTTCACACTGGCCGCGCTAATCGTGCTCATTTCATCCTCAGATAAGTTGACAGTAATCAGTTGGGAGTTGACAGCGTGGTTAGCCGGCCGCGGCGGGAACGGGTTCCGCAGCTGGCGCTTTCGGAGCGGGAGCTTGCTGGCGGGAACCGCCACGGCCCCCGGTGCCACCTTGCTCGGGCGGCAACGCGGCTTTGCCTTCCAGCACCGCATCGGCCAACTTGGCCATAATCACTTCGATGGCCCGGATCGAATCGTCGTTGCCGGGGATCGGCAGATCGACCGAATCGGGATCGCTATCGGTATCGATGAGGGCGATCGTAGTGATGCCCATGCGTTGCGCTTCTTTGATGCCGATGTGTTCGCGCTTCGGATCGACGATCACGAGGGCATCCGGCAAACGGGTGAGATCTTTCACGCCGAGGAGGTTTCGGCGAATCTTCAGCAACTCGCGGTTGAGCGTGCTCACCATCTTCTTGCTGTAGCGGCGGATCGACGCCGATTCCGGGGCCTTGTTCAAATCGAGCTTACCCGATTCGTTCATCATGCTGGCGATGTGGGCGGTGAGATCGACCCGCGCGGCGTTCTCGCCTTCGGGCAACCACATGGTTTCGAGTTCCTTCAGGCGGGTGAGCCGGGAACGAATGGTTTTGAAGTTCGTGAGCGTACCGCCGAGCCAACGTTCGTTGACGTAAGGCATTCCGCAGCGGGTCGCTTCTTTCTGGAGGATGTCTTTGCCTTGCCGCTTGGTGCCGACGAACAGCACGAGTTGGCCTTTGGAAATGACCTGCGACAGGTAGCGGTAGCTGCGGAGCAAGCCTCGGACCGTTTCCCGGAGATCGATAATGTGGATCATGTTGCGTTTGCCGTAAATGTACGGCCGCATTTTCGGGTTCCACCGGCTGGCGCGGTGGCCGTAGTGAACGCCGGCTTCGAGCAAAACTTTTACATCGACGAGAGCCACGAAATCCTCCTTTGCGGCCAACTCCACGCTATGCAATAAGAGCGGGTGCGGGCCAAACGCTGCCTGGAATCACCTCGACACGGTTTCTGAGGTGGGAATCATTCATAATACGAAGATTCCGGCTATCGGCGAGCGCTGCATCCGCGCTGGGGGGTTCGAGTTGCGCATCATCCCCGTAATTGACGTGATGGAGGGAATCGTGGTTCGGGCCATCGCCGGGCGGCGGGAGCGCTATTTGCCCCTGCGAAGCCAACTAACGCGATCCGCGGAACCCTTCGATGTGGCCCGGGCTTTGCTCGATGCTACCGGGGCGAAGGAACTGTACGTGGCCGATCTGGACGGATTGATGCGGGGCGAGCCTCAGCCTGGATTGCGGGAGTTGGCGGAACGGTTGGGTGTGGAAGTCTGGTTGGATGTGGGTTTGAAATGCTCTGGCGAATGGAAACGCACGTCGAAAACCCGCCCGATTATTGCAACGGAGACGTTCGAGCAACCAATCCCCCCACCCGTCGCGAAGCGCGGCGACCTCCCCCCAACGGGGAGAGGCAGGGTGCGATTGCAAACAACGTTCGCTACTCCCCAGCCAGACTCTTCGCCTCTCCCCGTTGGGGGGAGGCCGACGTTCGAACAGAGCGAGAACGGCGGGTGGGGGGATTGGACTGCGGTGCAACAACGAGGCTTTTTCACAGAACGTCTAATTATCTCCCTCGATTACCGCGATGGCCGACTGCTTTCCCATCACAAACTGAACCCTGGCGATTTCCCCACGGTGATCGTCCTCGATACCGCGGCCGTCGGATTGAACCAAGGCCCTTGCACGGTCCCGCAATGCATCGAGATTCGCCAGCAGTATCCCCACCTCGATCTCATCACCGGGGGCGGCATCCGCAACGCGGATGACCTGAAGCAGCTCGAAGACATCGGTGTGAACGGCGTGCTCATCGCCAGTGCCTTGCACGACGGCGTTACGTTTCTGCCAAGTTCCGGATCGCATCGCCCGTGAGCCGCATGGTCGTCCATTCCTCCATCGGCTTCGCCCCGAGCGACTGGTAGAAGCCGATGGCCGGTGTATTCCAGTCGAGCACGGCCCATTCTATGCGACCACAATTTCGTTCCACCGCGATGCGGCCGAGTTCTCGCAACAACGCTTTGCCATAGCCGAAACTGCGGTACTCCGGCAGCACGAACAAATCTTCGAGATAGATCCCCGGCTTCGCCAAGAACGTGGAATAGTTCATGAAGTAGAGCATGAAGCCGACCACGATATCCTCCTGTTGCACGAGGAATACTTCGGCGTGCGGTCGAGCGCCAAATAAGTGTTCGCACAAATCGGCTTCGTTCAGTACCACCTCGTGCGTGAGCTTCTCGTACTCCGCGAGGGCGCGGATCAATCGGGCGATGGCGGGAACATCGTCGGGCGTGGCGGGCCGAATCATCGTGCTTTCCCTTCTCAGTATTCAATCGATAGCCGGTGGAGCTTCTACCGAGTCTGTGACCTCCCCGTACACCCGGCCGCGTTCGGTGCGGGCGATGAACACGGCGGCGGTCAGATCCCCGACCACGTTCAACGTCGTCCGGCACATATCGAGGATGCGATCCACCCCAAGAATGATGAACACCGACTCCGGCGGCACCCCCACCGACGCGAGTACCATCGCCAGCAATGGAATGGAACCGCCCGGCACCCCCGCCGCGCCCACCGCCGTCAGCACGCTGAGCATCACGACGATCGCCTGCTGGGCGAGCGAGAGATTCACCCCCATCACTTGGGCCAAGAACACGGCCGTCACCCCCTCGAAGAGCGCGGTTCCGTTCATGTTCATCGTCGCCCCGAGCGGCAGCACGAACCCCGCAATCGGAGCGGGCACCCCCAGTTCCTTCTCCGCAGTACTGATCGACGTGGGAAGTGTGGCGTTGCTCGAACTCGTGCTGAACGCGGTGACGATCACCGCACGCGACTTGGTGAAGAACACCCAGGGGTTCATCCGGCCCAAGAACCACACTAATAACGGTAATACGACGAACATTTGAATGGATAGTCCCGCCAACACCACTCCGACGTATTTACCCAGCATCACCAGTAGATCGAACCCGAACTCGGCGGTGGTGGAGAAGATCAGCGCGAACACGCCGAACGGGGCGATGCGCATGGCCAACCCGATGATGAAGACCATCAAATCGCCAACCGCCTCCAAGAAATTCAGCATGGTCTCGGCGCGGGCGGCGGAAAGCGTGGTCGTACCGATGCCCACGAGCAGGGCGAAAAAGATGATGCCGAGCATATTCATATCGACCGCGGCTTGGAATGGGTTCCGTGGCACAATGTCGACGAACGTTTGAACGCCGAACTCCGCCGGGACTGCCTTCGCCGAGTTCTTCGAAGTATCGAACTGCTTGCGCAGACGGAGAACCGTGTCTTCTGGCAACCCCTCGCCGGGGGCAACGATGTTCACCAGCGTCAGCCCGATGACGACACCCATCCCCATGGTGAAGATGAAGTACATGAATGTGAGTGCGCCCATGCGGCCGAGCTTTCCGAGGTCGCCGAGTTTGGCAACCCCCACCGCCAGCGACGCGAACACCAGCGGCACCACGGTCATGATGAGCAGCCGCAGGAAGACGTCGCCGATCGGCCTCGTGACGTTTCGCACCACCCAACCGAGCGAATTGGCATCGAGCAGCCCCCGGCTCACGGCGATGTTGGCCGCGGAGCCGACCGCGGCCCCGAGAACCAAACCGACCATGATGCGGG
>JBBQWA010000064.1:0-16616 GCA_038211045.1 Gemmatales bacterium | reverse complement strand
GTCGGATGGTCGATTCCAAGCCGTGTAGGCGTGCCACCGTTTCCACCCAGTCTTTGCCGCCGTACGGCGCCCCGCGGTTCACGCATTTCCGCAGCAATTCCAACTCCCCGTTCGGGAGGGCCGCGTTCACCTGATCCAACCAATCGCCGGGCCGGGGCAGCGGACTGTCGGCCAGCCATGCCGGGCGTTCGCCCGGGTTTGCCCACATCCGCGCACTCGACCACAGCCACTGTTCCGCCTTCCGCACCAGCTTCGCCCGCACCGGATTGCGTTCCATGTATTTCAGCACCGTGAGCAGGTGTTCGTCCGATTGGATCGGGAACGATTTGAACCGCCCCTGCCAGACGTGCCCGCTCCCCTTGTAATGCTGGTGGTAGCGTCGCACGTGCGTGTTTTGCAGCCAGTGCATCCACTTGCTGAGATCGCTGGCGGTCGCCGGTTGCACCACGAGGTGGAAGTGGTTGGGCATCAGGCAGTAGCCGAATACCGGCATCGGCACTTCGATGCAGGCGTGGGCGATGGCCTTGAGGAAGGCCTCGTAGTCGGCGTCCTTCAAGAAGACCTCGCCGCGGTTGTTGCCGCGATTGAGGATGTGGCAGCATTCGCCGTCGAGGGCAGATCGTGGGATGCGTGGCATGAGGATGAGGATAATCGAATGGAGGGGCATGTCAACAATTAAACATGACTGTCCCATGCCTGTCCCGGGACATGCATGGGACAGGCATGAATCGGCGGAATAGATTTTGCACGGATGGCACTCGTGGTGAACGGAACGCTCGCACGGCATCTTGGCGGTTCGCGATCAGATGTGCAAGCTCAATTTGTCGGATATTCCGAATTTGCTGCCTATTTTATCGACAGTCCATGCGATTGTGCCTGGGGAGGGGTAGGTGGGCGGAACTGAGGGCACAAACCGGGATTGGAACGATAATACAGCCGTAAACCATTGGCACTTTTAGGGAAGCGTCCCAGAGCATCGGGGGAGATTTGTGCTCTGGGTGCGGGGCCACAAATGGGATCAAATTCCCATTGTAATGAGGCCGTGCCTTACCACTTCTCCATCGCACGGAATGCGGGCACATCGCGCGGGTGAACCATCTTCTCCTGCAAACCCAACTGCTTCGCGGCCCGGAAGGCCGCCTTGGCTTCCTCCACCTTCGGGGGCGATTGCGAATCTTTTGCCAGCGCCGTGTGGAACATCCTCAAGGCGGTACGATCCATCGCCACGGCTTGCAGCAAGTCCTGTTCTGCGGCATCGAAGGCCCGCTCGCCGATGTGAATCCTCGCCCGAGTATCCAGCAACTCGCTCGTCAGCCCGATGAGTTTCACCGCCCGCGCCACCAATTCCAGGGCTTTCGTGGCTACTTCCGGCTTCGCCGAGAGAATCCACGCGAGGTTGTTGAGGGCCACCACGTTTTGCGGATCGATCGCGAGCACGGCTTCGTACGACAACTCGGCACGCGAATAATCGAACGTGAGCGAGTAGAACTCCCCTTCGTTCAACATCACGGCCAACGATTCCGGTTCCTCGTTCTTCGCGATCGCCAGCCATTCCGCCACGCGGGCGATCTGCATCGAGGAAGGCGTTCCCGAACGGATCACGGCCATGCCCGCCAGCACTTTCACCCGTGCCGGGAGCACGCTGGTGAACCGTTCGATCCGGTTGAACGCTTCCTCGGCTCGGTTGTCCGCTGCGAGCAACCCGGCCGCGGCGATCACCGCTTCGGGCCGCGTCGGGTAAACCGCTTCGTATTTCTCGACTGCGGCGTTCGTCAACTTCCGCCCCATATCGGTGTTCCGCACCGCGGGATCGCGGGCCAACTTCTCCAGCACCTCGGCACTCCGGGCCGCACGCACTTGCAAATCGCCGGGGGCCGCATCCGCATGGCGGGCGTACGTATTCAAGATCGACATTGCTTTTTCCGGTCTTCCGCAACGGAACTCGAAACGTGCGACCGCCGAGATCGCGGGGAACTCGTCGGGGAACAGCAGCATCAACCGTTGGGCGCATTGCTCGGCGAACGTTTGATCGTCTTTCTCCGTGCCTTCTTCCAACCCGGTGATGAGGTAATCGATGTTCTTGCCGTCGGATTGAATGAGTTCGAGGAGCAATTTCCTGCCGGCCGCACGGTCCCCGGAGGCGCGGTGGAGTTGCGATAGCAGGAACTTATCTTTGCGATCCTTGGTTTCTGCGGCCACGGACGCGAGCACTTCGATGGCTTTCGCCAAGGTCGCCTTGCGATCGTTTCCTTCGAGATGCCGAGATAACCCCGCGAGGATCGCCGCGGTCGAACGGCGTTCATCGGTCGTTTCGCCGGGGGTTTGATCCTTCCCGGCCAGCAAATCCTTGGCACGCGTTCGATCGGTACTCTCGGCTCGCACCGCGAGGAGCATTGCGAGGTTGCGTTTGGCCCACGGCAAATCCGTAACGGGTGTGTTCACCTCGGTGAGGTACCCTTCCAAAAGTTGGATGGCTTCGTTGCGTTGGTAGCGGGAAAGCCGTAACGCGAGTTGCGCCTGAACATACAAGCGTTGTTCCGTGGCGGTTGCGAGTTCCGGCTTCCACCCCGCCGGGGCCGCACCGCTTTGGGCGTAGCTCGCCGCGACGGTGAGGAATGCCGGTGGCGAAAGCTTCGCCTTCGCCGTGGAAAGGGCCAATCCCACGGATCGGCCGAGTTTCTCGGCTTTCAACGAGTACCGCAACCAATCGTCGGCGGTGGCCGAACGCGAAGAAACGCTCCGTTCCAAGCAAGCGAGTGCCTCGGCTTTCAACCCGCAAGCGAGGTAGCATTCCGCCATGTGGCCCAATCCGCCGGGGAGATTTTCAGTTTGCGCTTGCGCGAGATCGAGGAGTTGCTTGGCCGCCGGGGTTTCCAAGCGAACGCAGGTTTTCCGCATTGCGCGTTGGAGGGGTTCGCCGTACCAGCGGTAATCGCGAACCAAACGGTGAACGAACCCGACCAAGCGTTCGGAATCTTTGGAACGGGCCAAGTATTCCAGCCATTCTTGCATCGGGGCGAACCGCAACGGTTCGAGGATCGACGCCCTTTGGAACAGGCTTTCCGCACCGGTGGCATCTCCGGCCATGGCTTTCAACTTCGCCAACAATACGCAGGCTTCCGCGCGATCCGGCAACACACCATACAGCTTCGCGAGTTTTTCAGCGGAAGCAGTGGCCGCCGTGGCGTTCCGCGCCGCGAGTGCATCCCATGCATCGAGCAACGCGAAGGTTTGCGGGGGAACTTTGGAGAGCTTGGCCAAAGCCTTGCGAACATCGGCGCACGCATCGGCGTCCTTCGCCTCGGCCGCGCGCTCGTACAACGATTCCCAGAATGCTAAATCGGAAGGGCGGCGCCCGGCCAAGCGGCGGTACGTTTTGATCACGCCTTGGGTATCGCCGAGGCGGTCGTAGATTTCCACCAAGCCTTGCAGTAGCCGCACCTGTTCGGATTCGGGCCAAGTATCGATCTGCGCAGCTAACGGTTCGAGGGGCCGCAATCGCGCCGGATCGTTGGCGTACAGTGCGGCTCGGGCCAATCGCATATCGGTACCGTCGCCGGAGATGGCTTGGGCTTCATCGAGAATTGCCAACCCAGCGGCGGTGCCGCCGAGTTCCGCGGCAACTTCCGCGAGCGCGGCCCACAATCGGCTATTGCCCGGGCGGCGAAGGATTTCGCTCCGGAGAATCGCCAAGGCGCGAACGCGATCCCCGCGGAGCGATGCCGACTCCGCACGCAACATCACCACTTCCGAAGAAGCCGCATTGAACCTCGGGGCGAATTCGACAATTGCTTTTTCGAGATCGTCCCAAGGTTTGCCATCGCGGTTACCCTCGGAACGCAACAGCGCCGCCCGCATCCGCACCCCGGCGGTGAGCGTATCGGAGCTGGCATACTGCGAGCGCATCGCCTTTTCGTACTCTTGCATCGCTTCGCTGAAACGGCCCGCGTTCTGGTAGGCTTGGCCCAAGGCCACTCGGCCCGCCAAGTGGTTCGGATCGCGGTTCAACAACAGTTTCAACGATTCCAATTCCCCGGCGAGATCAGCCTTGCGGTTGAAGCAAACCGACAGCAACAGATTCGTTTGACACTCCAAGCCGGGAAGATCGATGGTATCTGTACGCAATCCGGAGAGGAAACCGATGGCGTCGTCCCACCGGGTCGCTTTCATGGCCAAGCGGGCTTGAATGTATTTCGCCTGCATCTTCGCGGGGCGGTTGTTGCGGGCTTGCAACTTGGCGAGAATTTCTTCGGATCTCGCGGTTTCCCCCATCTGCACCAGCAAATCGGCGAGGGGAACCAATAACTCGAAGCCGTCCTTCATTCGGGGCAGCGCTTCTTCCAACACGGTGACTGCGGAACCCAAGTTGCCGCGATTCAACTCCAGCCAAGAGAGGTGCCGCACGAAGCGCGGATCGGTGGGATACGCCCGAATGCCCGATTTGAGGATATCGCTGGCCGCGTTGAGATCGCGGCCTTTTTGCATCGCATCCGCGAGCAACAGTAAGGCCTCGGCATTTTCCGGGTCGAGTTCGAGGGCCTTGCGAATATCGTCGATTGCTTGGCGTTCCAATCCGATGCGGCCCTCCGCCGGGGCTGCCGAATCGTTGGCCTTGGATAACCCGTAGCGTGCCCGCGTAATGTAAGGCTCTGCTTCTTGCGGGAGCGCCGCGATCAAACGATCGAGAACCGCCTTGGCTTCCGCCGGTTTCTTCCAATCGTTCAACAGGTATTGGGCCAACAATTGGTAGCCGAGCGGCGCCAGCGGTTCGAGGGCGATGGCTTTCTCGAAGCTCTGTTCCGATTCGGGAATCTTTTGCAGCGCCGCTTGGGCCATGGCCAAGTCTCGCCACATGGCCGCATCGTTCGGGAATTGCTTCACGAGTTCCCCTGCGTGCGTCTCGGCGTCGGTCGAACGGCCGAACCACAGCGAGAGCCTCAACGCTTCGCGGCGAGTATCCGAACGCGCCGGATCGGTTCGCAGGATCTTTTCGTACAGCATGAGTAGATCGGCGGTATCCCCGGAACGGGTCTTCAACAACTCGGCCAGTTTCGCCATGGCGTCGGCATCTTGCGGCCGAAATTCGAGGTATTGGCGCAAGTAACCGATGGCGGCGTTGGTCTTCCCCGCGGTTCCGGCCCGTTCCGCTTGTTGGAACAAGGCATCAGGAATGCGGCGGGCTTGCAGGGCGTGGGCACCGAACAAGGCTCCGCCCGAGATCAGGAAGGCGAGGGTGAATTTAATCAGGAACGATTTATTGATCGTCGGGAGCATTGGTTCGCATCCATGCGAGAGCGGGTCGGAATCGTGTTCGGGGTGAAGTGTAAAATTTTCAATGGGGTCGGGTCAACCCCGATTGGGAATCGGCATAACGGGAATTTTAGCCCCCGGTGAAATGGGGCAGCGCAGGTGAGCCACACCTGGCGATTATGGCATCGACCGGAACTTCGCGGATGGGGATTATCCGGTGCTCCGTGGCGCTGTAAAGATCGAGTATACGATGGCCCGACGTTGGCGGATGCTCTCGCTGCGATTGTTGCTCCGGAAGCCCGCGTCATGGCATTAGAAGGGGCATGGCGGGTGGGAACTCGCTCGCGATCATGTACCCATAGCCACATTTGGTAGAAGATGGTAAAGCTATCCGCAAACCAACTTGAGGGCGATAGCTTGATAGTCGCGTAGCCAAATTGTCGCTATTTGCTTACGTCACTGGACGTTGAACAGTGTTTGATACGCCCATTTTCCCCACACACTATTCGGTATATCCCCGCAAGCTGTCCCTGAACCAGCAGTATAACACCGCGGAACTCGATCGAGAGTCGTGGCGTAGAGAGAATTAGAATCAACCTACTTTTGTTGACTCAACGGCCCCCGGTGTGGCCCACCTGCGGTGACCCTTTTCACCGGGGACTAATGGTGCCAAAAGTTTGGTGGCCCCCGCAGATACCATTCACTGCACATGAAAAAACCGGCGGCTAATGCCGCCGGTTTCCATTCGTTCCCTACAGTAATTAATCCTTTTCGCTCGACTTCACGGCCTTCGCGGTCTTGGGAGCGGGGAACTTGCCGTCCTTCAAATCCTTCAACACCGGGTTGACCACCTCCGCCGGCAAGGCCCACGTTTCCACGCGGCCGGCACGGGCGATGTTCAAGCCTACGATGCGGCCTTCCAAATCGACCAGCGGCCCGCCGCAATCCCTGGGTAGCACGATGGTATCGTGCTGGATTACGCTCGGGAACCCGGCCCGTCGACCGGAGAGTTCGCCGCCGAAGGAGTTTTGCATGTCGCTGCGATTACCCATTTCGGATCGCGGGCTGAGCGTGATCTTGAAGGTGAGTTCTTCGGGTTCATCTTCCCCCTTTTTCTTGCGGGAAACGAGCACGGTCACTTTGTCGCCGGGTTTGTAATTGTCTAACAATTCGGGCAGGCTATCCCGATTCTTGAGTTTCACCCCAGCCACTTCGAGGATTACGTCGCCTTGCTTCAACCCGGCCTTGAACGCGGCGGCATCCTTAACGACTTCCGCGATCACCACTTTGCCATCATCGGTGGCCGATTCGAAGCGGATGCCGATATAGCCTTTGTTGGCGTTCTCGATCCGCGATTCTTCCCCGTAAAGCTTACGCGGGCCGGAGCTGATGATGCCGACCGCGATCGGTTCCGAGGTGATTCCGGTCACGGCGACCCAACTTCCGGGTTCCGCCACTTTGCCGGGGGCGATCTTGCCGGGAACCAAATCTTCCGCATCGATTTTCAAGAGTGCCAAATCGGTGGGCTTGTGGTAGCCGATGTACTCGGCATCGTACGAGGTGCCGTCTTGCAGTTTCACGGTGATCGCCCCGCGAAGTTCACTCCCCTTGGTGAGGATGTGGCCCGTTTTGGTGACGATCAAACCAAGTGCGGCATCTTTGCCATCGGATTGAATCCGGGCCGTGGAGATCACGGCGGGGTTGGCCACTTCCTCGAAAATCTTGGGCAGTAGGCGTTTGCCTCGATCAGAAGGCGGCGCCGCTGTGGAGATGGAAGGAGCCACGGCTTCGAGAATCAACGCAATCGCGAGCAGTCGAATGGTCACGGGCGATCTCCGAGGTGTGGTGCGTTTTATTTGGTTGGCCCGAAGCGCCGGCGAAGATCGCCAGCACTTCATCTTTAGAGATTTCAGTTCGTTTCGAGAGAATCGATTTTTGGGTACGTTCTAGCGACCCTCGGTGGCACGTCGGGCCAACCAAACGGCTTACTGCTTCTTCGTCGATTTCTTGCCGAGGGTCATGTTGAGAGTCATGGATTCGCCATCCCGCAACACGGTGAGCTTCACGCGATCCCCGGCAGTGTACGACGAGAGAATCTCGGGGAACTCACTCGCGGACTTCAATTTGATGCTGTTGAATTTGAGGATCACATCCCCTTCTTCGAGCTTGGCTTTGTATCCAGGGCCGTTCTCAATGATCTCGGCCACCTTCACGCCTTCCTTGGGTTTGTCTTTGTCCGTGAACACTAAACCCATTTCCGCATCGGTTTTCTTGCCCACAGCGTCGCCGCGGAGGAGGCGATCCCAATCGGTTTTGAATTTATCCAAAGGAACGTGCATGTTCATTTCGAGGGTGAAACCGATTTGGCTATGGATGCCGATGACCTTGCCATCGAGATCGAAGAGCGGGCCGCCGGAATCGCCTCCCACGAGGGTGCAATCGGTGCTGAGGAATTTGTTTTCGCTGCGGAAGCGGCCGAGGCGAACCGGTGGGGGACGTTCGGGCTTCGGCCCGCCCGGGTGCCCCATCGATACCACCCACTGGCCGACGGGCAACTTGGTCGACTTGCCCATTTCCATCACCGGCCACTTGCCTTCCTTCGCGCCCGGCCAGCTCGCGGATTTCGCCGGTTTATCTGTGATGCGGGCCATGCCACTATCGGCCAGGCTGTTGATGCCGAGCGATTCGCCTTTCACCGTGGTGCCATCACTGAGGACGAACACGATCGGTTGGCGGGGTTTGCCGATCACGTGGGCCGCGGTGAGAACCAAGCCATCTTCGGAGACGATCACGCCGCTACCCGCCCCTTGGCCCACGAGCAAACCGACGGTGGATTGAGACGCCTGCTTCGCCAATTCTTTGACGCGATCTTGAAGGGATTTCAATTCTTCGAGTGTCTCGGGTGACGACGTGCGTTCCGTGGCCCAAGACGGTTTTTTAGAAGTCTCGGCCGCGAGGAGCGGAGCGGGACAGGATAGTGCAACAGCAACCAAGGAAGCCAGCATGCCTCTCCGAGTAAGCTTCATGGCTCGAACCCCGTTTGGAAGATGGTGAAGGAACAAGGGCGGGAACGATGGAGAATGTCCGTTCACCGTATCTACATAGATTATAGCTTGCCTAATCTCCGCGCGGTGTGCAAGTATTCATCGAAATTTTGAAAAAGATTTCGGAACTCGAACGTTCAGAAATCGGGTGGGGAAGTTCGCAAGGGCGATGCTTCAACGACTTTCCATCCCCGGCAATGGTAGAAAAAAAAGCCGCCCGAAGATTGGGCGGCGTGCGTGTGACATCGGGGCGGGTGAGTTGAAGTGGGCGGGCCAATGCCCACCGCACTGTTCATTCAAGATCGAACGTTGAACTACACCATCGATTCCAACAAGAACTTCAACTTCCGCACTTCCGGCTCCACGGGGAAATCGCACTTCACGCGATCGCGGATGTCCACGGTGAGGGCGCGATCGTACGAGCAGCGTTCGAGTTGAACGATCACGCGGCCGTGTTCGATCATCCCCTGCCCCACACGCAGTTGGAATTCGTGAGGCTGCACGCCCGAATCGCGGAGCCGCACGTGTTGAACGTAACGGAACAGGGCATCGGCTTCTTCGGTTTGATTTGCCATGGCGTAATGGGTGGGGTCGTAGGTCAGCCCCAAGCCGGGCACGCGCTTACACATTTCGATCGAACCTTGAACGTCGGCCGTCATCTTCCCGGCTTCGGTTTCTACGGTGAGGATCACGCCTTCGGTTTGGGCGATCTTCACCCAATCTTGCAAACGTGCGACTTCCGTGTTCTCATCGCTTCCGATGTTGGCCGCGGCGACCGTTATCACGGGTACCGCCAACACCCGGGCCAGTCGGCAGCAGGCGCGCAGCTCATCGCGGGTTTTTACGCTATCGTGCTCGGAGAACCGCAAATGGAATGCGGCGAACGGCACGTTGGCCGCCCGCAGCTTCGCGGCGGTCTTCGTCACATCGGCCGCGACTTCCGAAGGTTTCAAGTGCGGGCCGGCTTCGTGGATCGCCAAATCGGCCTTGGCGAACTGCAGCATGCGGATCGTGCGCAGCGATTCGGACAACTCCACATTCGTAAAACAGAGCGTTGAACAAGCCACGTACATCGCATTCCCCCCAGACTCTGAATGCGCCCGAGGCGGCGCAGATTCCACGGTTCCCCACGCCACCCCCCGATGGCGGCGGAGTGTTCCCACCCCGCGCGGAGATACCCCTCGATTCAGCCGCCTGATAGCGACCCCGCGCCGCACCCGCAAGAAAATTCCGGCCCGAACCCGCGGATTTCTTCTCGCATTTCCCGGTTGCCCACGGTATCCGCCCGGCGGGGGGACAGTGCAATTTCAAGGGGGGTACCATGGGCGAAACGAACACGACGGGGTGGATGGGCACACTCGCACAAGTGGACGAGGCGATTCGCGGGTGCCTCGATTCCTTGGATCGTTACGAACACGCCTTCGGCAAAACTTATTCGGAAGTGCTCGAAGCGATTCCTCCGACCGCGTACGCCGAGGATCCGCGATTGCAATCGCTCGAGAAAGTGTGGGTCGATCGTTTGAGCCAAGCCCAACGCGCGGCGGACGAAGTGGAAGTGTTACTAAACGAACAGCAATCCCTCTGGGGGCGCTGGCTCGATTCGTACAACCTCTGGAAGCAATCGCTGGAGCGAATGCCCGGAGTTGCCCCGGAGCCGAGCCATGCCGAAGATCGCCGTGATTCTGCCCGCCGCCGGAAAGTCAGCCCGGTTCGGTAGCGGAGAAAAGAAACCGTTCGTCGAACTCGAGGGTAAAGCGGTCTGGATGCGATCCGCAGAGTTGTTCTGGAACCGCCCCGAAGTTTCGCGCGTGTATATGGTCGTTTCGCCGGAGGATTGCGATTTTTTCCGGCAGCGTTTCGGCCCGGCGTTCGTCTTCGCCAATGCCGAGGTGGTGGAAGGCGGCGCCGAACGCTTTGAATCCGTGGCGAACGCCTTGGCGAAAATCCCCGAGGATGTCGAACTCGTGGCTGTTCACGATGCGGTGCGGCCGCTCTGCCCGGCCGCGAAGATCGATGAGGTATTCGCCGCGGCGTTGGAACACGGCGCCGCGATGTTGGCGGTGCCCGTAGCGGATACGCTCAAACGGGTAGACGAATCGGGAACGATTTTAGAAACCGTCCCGCGGGCCGGGTTATGGGCGGCACAAACCCCGCAAGTATTCCGCCGCGATTGGCTCGTGGAAGCTTACGCCGAGAGGGCGTCGTTGAAGGTGCCGATTACCGACGACGCCCAGTTGATCGAAGCGATGGGCCACCCGGTGAAGGTGGTCGAGAGTACTGCGGGGAACTTCAAGATCACAACCCGGGGTGATTTCGACTTGGCGGTCGAAATCGTTAGGTCGTCAAGTCGTCAAGTCGTCAAGCCTTCAAGTCGGCCGTTCGATGACGACGTTTAAGCTCCGGCGAGTTCGTCCCACATTTGCTTGTAATCCTTCAGGAACTTCAACCCTTCTTCGGGGGTGTAGGTCTTGCCCACTTCGCACATGGTGTAGCGGTCGTAGCCGATTCCCTTGAGCCGGGTGAAGAGATCCCGGTAGGGGTACTTCCCGGCTTTGTCGTTGTTCAGATCGTTGATGTGGCACGAACGGATGAAGCCCTTCAAAAGATCGAAACCTTCTTCGATCGATCCGTTCAACACATCCGTCGGGTTGGAATTCCAGGTGACACCCACGGCTTTGTTTCCGCAGTTGTCCATGATGGCGCGCATGTTCTTGGGCAATTGCGAAACGGGGCCGTGAACTTCGGCGCAGATTTCGATTCCCAAATCGCCCGCCGCCTTGCCGCACTCTTGGAGGGCGGTGCCGATCTGTTTCCACGATTCGGTTTCGGGCTTCCCTTTCACCGCACCGTTGGGTCGAATCTTCACCCCTTTGCCGCCGAGGTCGGCGACGAGTTGACAGAACGCTTTACAATCTTCGATGTTTTTCTTCACCACTTCGGGTTTCTCCGAATGGAACTCGCACACGCTGCCGCAACCCCAGAATACGATCCCCGCATCGGCGAATTGTTTCTTCACTTTCTGGCGTTCCTCGGCGCCGAGGCTCGGTTCCACCCCATGTTTGTGCGTTGTTCGGCATTCGACCGCCGCGATACCCACGTCTCGGCACGTTTTGAGGATCGTTGGAAGATCCCAATTCGCGGGCACGTTGTAGGTGACGAGGCCGAGCTTGAATTTCGGCTTGCTATCTGCCGCGAGCACAGTCGGCGGCAACGCCGCAGTGGCAATCGCACCTGCACCGGCGGCGAGGAACTGGCGGCGAGAGGGAGAGTGAAACATCGGAGCACCTTAAAGAGAGGTAAAGTTATCGCCATGTTCCGCGTGGGCGTGGCGAAAGCAAGCGGAAAATCAGCGGATCTTGGCCGGGCGAACCGTGAGTCGATCCATCAATTGTTCGATCACGAGTTCGACTTGAACGTAGGCTTCGATGTTCCCGTAAGCCTCGTCGCAGTGTTCCAACATCTCGGCAATTGTATCCGCATCGGCGTGGGCCTTCAACCGCTCCGCGTTCGGCTCGGCAACGGTTTCTCCCAGAGAAGCCGCCATGGCGGAACGGAGGAAATCCATCAGCAAGCGAATCACCGCGAGCGCCCGCGGCCGACGCGCCTTCGCTTCCTTTCCCGCTTCCGCAACGAAGGCGATCCAGCGACCGGCCAAGCCCACGGTATCGGGCCGGGCATCGGCCAAACCTTTCACCATCGCTTCGCGGAAGGCCAACACCCCCTCGCTATCGAGGGCCATCGCCTGTTCCACGGTGCCGCCGCCGAGGGACGCGAGCTTCGCCAAATGCTCGGCGGGGCCGAGTTCCAACTCTTCGAGTACCTTCAACAAGTCTGCCGGGGCCAACGGCTGAAACCGCACTTTCTGGCAGCGGGAGAGGATCGTGGGTAGTTGCGATTCTTCGGTCGTGGCGATCAGAATCAACAGCGTACCCGCCGGGGGTTCCTCCAACGTTTTCAAGAGGAAGTTGGCGGATGTGTCGTTGATCGAATCGGCGTCGTCCAAGATGCCGATCTTGCGACCGCCTCGGGCAGCCTTGGTTCCGAGATTCTCGGCGAAGGCGCGGACGGTTTCGATGTTCAGTTCCGATTTGTCGTCGGGCTTCCGCGCGTAGAAGAAATCGGGGTGCGAACCCACTTCGAATTGCTTGCAGGCGGGGCACGTTCCGCAAGCGTTCAAAACACCCTTGGGGCGTTCGCACAGCAGAGCCTTGGCCAACTCGAACGCAAACTTCTTCTTCCCGGTGCCGGACGGGCCGACGAATAAGTAGGCGTGGGCGAGCCGGCCGCGTTGGAAGGCGACCTTCAATTGATCGAGATTGGCCGCGTGGCCGTGGATGCTGTTCCAACTCATGCGAGGAACCGCCGAACGTGCTCGAAGATGGTTTCGTGAACCGCTTCGACGCTCGGCGAAGCATCGACGACGATCCGGGAATCGGGCGTCAACGCCGCTTCGCTCAGAAACCCGGCCCGCACTTTATCGAAGTATTCCTCGGCCCGGCTTTCCAACCGATCCGGTTGGCCCGGCCGCCGGGATCGTGCCGCGTTCACCGGCAGATCGAGAATGATCGTGAATTCCGGTTCGATTCCACCCGTGGCGAAGTGGCCGACGTTCCACATCGCTTCGATGTTCAATCCGCCCGCGTGCCCTTGGTACACCACGTTGGCGAGCAGGAACCGATCGGCGATCACGATCTCGCCGCGTTCCAACGCCGGGGCGATCACGCGATGAACGAGTTCCGCCCGGCTCGCCATGAAAAGCAACGCCTCGGCCTTCATGCTCATGTTCTGCTGTTTGCCGAAGAGGAGAATTTCCCTCAGCTTCGCCCCGAGTTCGGTGCCGCCGGGATCGGTACAGGTGGTGACGGTGTAGCCGAGGGAGCGTAAACGTTCCGCGAGGAGTTTCAGTTGGGTCGATTTGCCGGTGCCATCGATTCCATCGAGCGAGAGGAACTTGGCGTTAGGTGGATTACCGGCGGTCATGTGTCTAATGCCACTATTTCGCCCCGAAGGGGCCGACATACACAGCCCAGGGCGGAAGCCCTGGATTTAGGTTCGCCCCAATATTTCCGCCCCGTAGGGGCCGGCCCCTACTTGGCGGAAGATTTTATACAACACGATACCGGGGGCTTCCGCCTTGTGCTGGGAACGCTGACCCCTTCGGGGTAGTCAAACTGCGGCAGTCGCAACTGGCGCTCGGCAGCCATGATTCGTCTGATATTACTCGGCGTCGATCACTCCCAGAACTTCACCAATCGAAAGTACATCGCCCGGCCGAACGATCACTTGGCTTAACACTCCCCCTGCCTCGGCTTGCAGTTCCACTGCGACGCCGGGGATTAACACCTCCGCGAGGCGTTCTCCCATGGTCACCCGGTCGCCTTCCACCACATGCCAGAGGCTGAATGTCGCGGCGGGTACACCCATATCGGGCAGCAAGATTGGCAAGCGGGCGCTAATGGGTCGGTACCATTTCATCGGCGTGGTAGCTCGAACGCACGAACGGCCCGGCCACCACTTGCTTGAAGCCGAGCAACCGCGCCCGCACGGCGATATCGTCGAACTCCGCCGGGGGAACGTAGCGATCCACCGGAATATGTTTGAGCGTGGGGGCCAAGTATTGCCCCAGCGTCAGCACATCGCAACCGACGGTGCGGAGGTCGGCCAATACCTCGAACAATTCGTAGATCGTCTCACCGATACCGAGCATCAGCCCGGCTTTCGTCACCAAGTTCGGCGAACGCCGTTTCACCCGTTCCAGCAAATCGAGGCTGCGGCGGTACTCCGCACGGCCGCGAACCACGCGGTACAACCGGGGAACGGTTTCCAGATTGTGATTGAATACTTCCGGTTGGGCTTCGATCACGCGATCGATTGCGGCGTTGTTCCCCATGAAATCGGGCGTGAGCACTTCGACTGCGGCACCCGTGCGTTCCCTCACGGCCAAGATGCATTTATAGAAATGGTTCGCTCCGCCATCGGGCAAATCATCGCGGGTGACGGACGTAATGACGACATGTTTCAAACCCAATCGTGCCGCCGCTTCCGCCAAGCGTTCCGGTTCATCCCCGGCCACTAACTCCGGCGTGCCCCCTTTGGGTACAGAGCAAAATCCACATGGGCGCGTGCAAACGTTCCCCAACACCATGAATGTCGCGGTGCGTCGGCTCCAGCATTCCGAGCGATTCGGGCAACGGGCACTCTCGCACACCGTTTCGAGTTTGAGTTCTTCCACCACACCGTGGGTGAAGAAGTTTTCGTTGCCCGAGGGCAAGGGTCGCCGCAACCACTCGGGCAACCGGCGAGCGGTCACTTTCGGTTTCACGGGCTTTTCAATAACGCTCAGAGTAAGCATGGCGCCGCATGGGAATGATGATGACGGGGCGTTGATAGACCGGCGATTCGCCGCGCAAACCGAGCCGGGAAGCCAGCGCCCCTAGAAACCTTTGTTGTACGGATTGAAGCCGGAGGCGGTGCGGCGATTCGCGCTGGAGGGACGTCATCGGGTGCGGATCGCAATCGCAATCGATGCGGCGGAAATCTTCGAGATCGGGATCGACGTTGAGCACCACCCCGTAAAGCGAAACCCCTTGCCGCACTGCGGCGCCGATGCTGCCGATGCGCCGCGTACCCACCCGCAACGCCGGGGACGAATCCTCGAGTTCGACCTTCACGCCGAAGTGCTCGGCCACTTCCGCCAAGGTTTCCGCGAGAATTCGCACATACTTGGCGGGGGAAATCCCCCACGCTTGCAACGGGAGAATCGGGTAGCAGGCGATCTGCCCCGGCAGGTGGAGCATGGCGCCGCCGCCGCGGGCGACCCAATGGAGCGGGTACCGTTTCGCCACGAGTTCGGCTTCGGTGTAGCGCACGTGCAATCGGCTGGCTTCGCGGCCCAAGGTGATGCCGCGGGGATGGTCGCAAAACACGATCGCTGCCGATTCGGGATCGCCCGAAACTTCGTACACGAGCCGTCGTTGAAGGAGCAACAACGATTCGACATCCGTGGAAGTGGGATTCGCGGTCGCAGGCGGTTGGAACATACGCGGGGGAAACTCCGAAGGGGACGTTGTCGATTCTTTCGTATTTTAGGAAACGTGTCGAGACCGGTGTTCGGCGGGAGAAGTTATGCGTCGTGCTTGGGTACTCCCTTTCGTATTGGCGGTGATCCTCACGGGCACGAACGCACTCAAAGCGGTCGTGGTCGACGACACCGCGTATCTGCTGTTCGCCAGGCACCTCGCCTTACATCCGACGCACCCGTACGATTTCGAACTCTTCTGGTATAACGAGCCACAGCCCGCCAATGAAATCCTGATGCCGCCGGTGGTACCGTACTGGCTCGCGGCTGGGATCGCCATCTTCGGCGAACAGCTGTTCCTGTTGAAACTGTGGTTGTTCCCCATCGCGTGGTTACTCACGGCATCGTTGGATTCACTCCTGCGAAAGTTCGCGCGCGGGAAGCAAAACATCGGTCTGATCGTGCTGGTGCTTTCCCCCGCGATCCTGCCGCAGTTCAACTTCATGCTCGACGTACCCGCCGTGGCTTTCGGCCTCGCCGCGATAGCCCTCTTCGTTCGCTCCACCGATAAATTGAACTTCACCGGAATGATCGCGGCGGGTTTCCTCGCCGGGGTGGCGATGCAAACGAAGTACACCCAACTGGTGATTCCCGCCGTGTTCGCGGCCTACGGCTTCTGCCAACGGCGTTGGCTCCCGCCGCTCGTGGCCATCGGTGCGGCCGCGATCGCATTCGCCGGTTGGGAAGCCATCGTTCAAGCCCGCTGCGGCCAATCGCACTTCCTGATTCACTTCCGAGAAACCGCGGGAAGCGGAGATTCAAACTCGGGATTCTTCACCCGAATCCTCAAACGGTTCGACGAGGCACCGTCGTTGATCTCGCAACTCGGCGGCGTTGCCCTCGGCTTCGCACTGTGGGGGCTTCGCATCGCCGGGGTGGCGAGGTGGCTGGTACCGGTATTCGGGGCTTTCGTGCTGATTCCGCTGGGATTCTTCGCGTTTCTGCCGTATTCCCGCGCCGGGGATCCGGCTTGGTTTTTCTTTCTCCTCGGTATCGCTTCGCTGCTGGGTACCGCTTCGTTTCTCAGCAGGTTCCTCGTCGTACCGTCAAAACATCGAATGCTTCCATGGCTGTGGAGCCGGGATACAGCCTTCCTTGTGCTTTGGCTCCTCGTGGAACTCGGCGGAACGATGGTGCTCTCCCCCTTCCCGGCCGCGCGGCGGGTGATCGGCGTGGCTCTCGTGATCGGCTTGATCGCAGCCCGCGGTATCAGTCGGTTCGACCGCATTCCGGGGCACCGAACT
>JBBQWA010000063.1:0-16649 GCA_038211045.1 Gemmatales bacterium | reverse complement strand
GTGACTTTGTTAGCCCGAAGCGCCAGCGAGGGTCGCCAATTACGTTCATCGAAACGCGGTTGGCGACACTCGCTGCCGCGTCGGGCTTACAAAACAAAATCATTTCATCTTCTTCGAGAAGTCCAAATCCAAGGGAATGTTTCTTTTGAGGTCGGCCAACTTGGTCGGGTCGCCCCCCTTGTGCTCGACATAGACGAGGAACACCAAAGCCCCCAAGAGCAAATAGCAGGTCACCGTGCCGGTGAAACTCGGGGAGAAGAACTTCAACGCGCTGCCCGCCGAGGATTTCAAACTGATGCGGATGCCGTTGAAATCGACGCTGTAGATTTCGTCCAACACCAAATGGCTCATGAACCCGATCATCACGCCGAGGGCCAGCGTGTACCGCGTACTCGCAACAGGCGATTGGTATTCGAGGTAGATCACGAGCCCCGCAATAAGCATCGCGGGGATGCTGTGGAACATGCCGCGGTGCACGGATACGGCTTTGAGTATGTACGAAAGCCCGTACCTCACGAATACGTACATCCCGAAGAGCGCCGCGAGCACCCCTTCGTGTGTGAGGCCCGCGTTCAGTAATCGGTTGTAAAGCAACAGCGGCACCACGGCGGCGGCCACGCCGAACATTTCGCGGATCGGCCGGCCCGAATCGGAATCGAGATCGGGGAGCATTCCGCCCACAGCGGTGATCCCGGCGGCCAGCACGGCGGTTTCCGGCGGATGCCCGAGAATCTTGTACGCGGCGGTTCCGTACACGATCCCGCATATCGAAGAGACGGTCACGTGCATCTTGAAACCGGCCATATTCGTTCCTTTAAATCGCTACGGACCTTGCGGAATACCCGCATCCGGCCGGATACTTCACCCATCCAACCTGCCGGGAGGACTCGCCATGAAACTCACGAATTCCGAAATCGCTCGCAAGCTGCAAACCCACGCCGGGGAATTGGCCCGACAAGGCGACAACTTGTACCGTGTTCGGGCGTTCCGTCAAGCTGCGTTTGCGGTCATGGGCTTGGGCGAGCCGCTGGATGTGCTTTTGGAACGTTCCGGGCGAAAAGGCCTCGTTGCGATCCCCGGAATCGGGGCGAGTTTGGCGGAAACGTTGGAAGAATTGGCGGTGAACGGAATGATTCCCGCAAAGCCCGAAACAAACGATGGTTGCCGCGAACCGGTCACTTTCGGTTTAATAACGGTATGTTCACCCAATTCCGATCCTTCCTCGAACTGATCCGCTTCAGCCACACGCTGTTCGCGTTGCCGTTCGCCATGCTCGCCGCGGCGTTGGCTTGGAACGTGGAACCGTTTCGGGTGTTGGATTTACTCGGAATCCTGTTGGGAATGGTCTTCGCCCGTTCCGCCGCGATGGCCTTCAACCGCCTTGCGGATCGCCGGATCGACGCCGCGAATCCGCGAACGCAAGGCAGGCATCTCCCCGCCGGGAAATTGAGTGCTTTCTCGGTCGGCCTGTTCACCCTCGGCACTTCCCTCGCATTCCTCGCATCCACGGTGTTGTTTCTCCTGCGCGAACCGGCGAACCCGTGGCCGATGATCTTCGCCGTGCCGGTGCTGCTCTTTCTCTTGGGATACTCCTTGGCAAAACGGTTCACGAGCCTCGCCCATTATTGGCTGGGAATCGCCTTGGCGCTCGCTCCGCTCGCGGCATGGATCGCCGTGCGAGGCTTGGTGCAACTGGAAGCGCCCGCGCTCTTGGCCGGGGCGGTACTATTCTGGGTGGGTGGCTTCGATATTCTGTACGCATGCCAAGATGCCGAGTTCGATGCGAAAGCCGGGCTGCATAGCGTACCCGCCAAGTTCGGCGTGAAGAAGAGCTTGCGAATCGCCGCGGTGAGCCACGCGGTGATGTTCGGCTTTCTAATCGCTTTGGGGTTCGTTTTCCCTTCGTTATCGTGGGTGTACGCGGTGGGCTTAGTCGGGGTGGCGGCGCTGCTGATCGTCGAACACCGATTGGTGAAGCCGGACGATCTCACGCGGGTGAACGCGGCCTTTTTCCAAGTGAACGGCATCATCAGCGTCGGATTGCTGGTTGTGGTGGTGATCGAACTCTTGTCAAAGTGAACTATGCCCGATTTCCTCACCCGCTTTGAAGCCGCGAAATCCGACGCCAACCCACAAGGGTTGCAACTACTGTTCTTCGCCCCGCCCATGTTCGAAGCCGAGGCCATCTCGGGAATGTTGAACGATCTGCCGGGCGTGCATGGTGCCGCTTGCGAATGGGTGCGCGTGGCCGATGTTCCCGAGGCGGCGAAGGTCGTCAGCGATTCCGGCCCCCCGGCGAGCGCGCTGGGCTTATTGGAATGGTCGAATCACACCGTGAAGTTCGTGCAATTCGATGCCCCGATGCCGTACGGCCCGGTGGAAAGTTGTGTCGGCCCGGCGTTGCTTCCGCCGCCGATGAAGGTCGATGCGGCCCAGCATCAATCGCACGTGCTTTTGTATTATGCGGGAACGCATCCCGATTCGATGGAACGTTTCGCCGCGCTCTGTGCCGTGGCCGGGGCGTTGGCCCGGTTCGATGCGATTGTCGTTCTCAACGAAGAAGCTCGCACGGCCGCCCCGGCGTCCGATCTCACCCCCGACCCGGGCGAAGATGCGTTGGAAACCTACCGCCAACTGCCAATCCCCTATTTGCTGGGCGGTTTCGTGAAGCTGGATACCGGGAATGCGGAACGCCCGTGGATTCGCACCTTCGCCAATTCCCGTTTGGGTTTGCCCAACCTCGCCCGTCAACTCACCGGCCACGAACAAACGGCTTCGACGTTCCAACTCTTCGCCGGAATGCTCGGATACTTGCGAACCATGCAGGAAACATTCACGGCCGGGGATGAAATCGATTTGGGCGACGGCGGGAAATTCACCCTGCGCGAACCCGCAGAAACCGAGTGGTTCCTCGATTCCGAAGGGGCGCTGTTCGTTCTCGAAGGGGTATAATCCGAGCGACGGGCGTCAGCCCCTCTGAGTGAGATCACCTCAACGGGCTAACGCCCGACCGCCTCACCGATTCCCTTCCCCGTTTGACTGCAAACGCTTCGCGCGAAATTTCCGCCCGGCCTCGCAGTCGTGAGCTACACTTCATGTGAAGTAATACTCACGGCCCCGCTGTCGAACCATGCCCGAATCCGCCCAACGCGAAAACCTCGACCGGATGAGGTTCGCCCTGCGCTCCGCGTCGATGATGGCTTACGAATGGAACGTAACCAACTACGAGCTTTCCTGCACGGAATCGCTTTCTCAATGGCTTGGCTTCCGCGAACAGTTCCCGATTCCCACCTTGATGGCCCTCGGCGATCTCGTTCACCCCAGCGACAAACTCCCACTGGAAGCGACGATCCGGAAAATCCTCGCCGGGTCGGAAGCCTGCGAGTGCGATTTCCGCGTGCCATTACCCGGCGGCGGCGAAACCGTGGTGGTCTGCCGCAGCCAACGGATGAGCATTTCCGACGGGAAGCTGTCGGATCGCGTGACCGGGGTGATGCAGAACGTCACGGAGCAACGCCATACCGATGCCCGGCTGCGGATGTTGGAATCGGCGGTGGTTCACGCCCGCGATGCGATTGTGATCCTCGAAGGCGAAGCCCAACCCGGCTTGGGGCGTTCGGTTCTCTATGCGAACTCCGCATTCTTCGAGATGAGCGGCTATACCCACGATGAAGTGGTCGGCCGATCGCTTCACCTGCTCCGCGGGCCGAAATCCGATCCCGCCACGTTGGAGCAACTCCGCGAGGCTTTGAATGTCGGAAAGGCCCACAAAGGCGAATTGTTGAACTACCGCAAGAATGGTGAACTGTATTGGGTGGAACTCAGCCTCGTGCCCGTACCCGTTCCCGATGCGGCCGGCCGTCAATCGCACTGGGTGATGATCCAACGGGACATCAGCGCCCGCAAGCGGGCCGAACAGCAACTCTTCCAAGCCCAAAAAATGGAACTCATCGGCCAGATGGCCGGGGGGATCGCCCACGATTTCAACAACCTTCTCACCGGAATCATCGGGAATTTGTCCCTCGCCGATTTGCCATTAACGCACCCGGCGAACAAAGCGGTCGAAACCGCGCTGAAGGCCGCCCAACGGGCTGCGGACCTCACCAGTAAGCTCCTCGGCTTCGCCCGCAAGAATCAGTTGATCGCGGTCACCGTGCCCATCGACGACATCATTCAAGAAGTGATCGTAATGGTTTCGCGGACCTTCGGCCCCCGTACCCTCGTGCGCACCGGAGCCGTGGCCAAAGACCGGGTGACCGTCGATCCCACGCTCATTTCGCAAGTGCTGTTGAACCTCTGTTTGAACGCCAAGGACGCGATGCCCCAAGGCGGGGAGATCGTTCTCGGAGTGCAAGCCGTCGATTTGGTAACCGCGACGCCGCACCCCGATAGCCGCACCGGCAAGTTCCTCCGCATCACGGTCGAAGATACCGGCGAGGGAATGCCCCCGGAGGTGCGGGCGCGAATCTTCGAACCGTTCTTCACCACCAAACCGGTGGGGCAAGGCACCGGCCTCGGCTTGGCGATGGTCCACGGCATCATGACCCAACACAACGGTTGGGTCGAATGCCATTCGATCCCCGGTCGCGGAACCCGCTTCGATTTGTACCTGCCGCGGGCTTTCGATGCCCCCGTTCGGAAATCCGCGGTGATCGCGTTCCCCACCGAACGGAAATCGGCGCCCACGCCTTGGACAACCGCCATACGCCCCGCGAAGGTGATGGTCGTCGACGATGAAGGGATGATCCGAGAATTGTTGAGGAACGTTTTGGAAACCGCCGGTTACTCGATCCTCGAATGCGAAGACGGCGAAGCCGCCGTGGAAATGTTCCGGGCCAAGTTCCGGGAAATCGATCTCGTGATCCTCGATTTGACCATGCCCCGGCTCAGCGGGCAAGAAACGTTCGTGCGGATGCAAGGCATCGACCCGACCGCCCGGGTGCTACTTTCCAGCGGGTATTCGACCGACGATATCGCCGTGATGGATGGCGTACTCGGCCTGTTGCCGAAACCGTACCGCCCGGCGGAGTTGTTGAAAACGGTGGCCCAAGTTCTCGCGATGCCGCGGCCCCACCCGTAAGGCGAGGGGCGTAAATACACGCACCCCGTGAGGGAGAGGGTGTTCCCATTCAAACTTCCACCTTGTCAAGTTCGGAGCACGACGGTCAACAACTACCGCAACGGACGCACAAAAACATCCTTCGGCGGCGCGGGCGGCTTCGGAAGGTGAATGATCGGATCGGCATCGATACCCGAATTCTCCCCCGATCGACCGGTCGTGTTGCCGTCCGGCCATCGCCGCGGAGAATTCTGCCCCGCCGGTTCGGCCGAGACTTGGCCGGGAATGTTGGTGCCCGGCATACCGGTATCTTTGTGGAAGTACACGACCGCCACGAGAAGCACGGCCGCGAGGCCGGCGAGTAATCCCACTTTGGAATCGGAATCCATGGCTGTTTCTCCGGGAGGGCAACACCTTCAAGATGCCCGAACCCCGTCGCGGCGATAGCGCAACTTGAGCCTAACTTCGCGGAAAAGGTTGCCCGATGCCGTCCGGTCTGCGATAACTGGCATTCTTTCCCCCGTCGGCATCCCCGGCATCCCCGCATTCATTGGGAGAATCATGGAACCCGCCGCGTGGATCGCCATCCCCATCGTCATTGCCGCTGTAATCGCTTCCGCCAAAGGGGTGGATGTTCGATTGGCTCTGTTCGCCGCCGCCCTCTTGCTCGGCGTTCTCAGTGGCGATTGGAATACCGCTTTCGATAATTTGCGGAACGACTCCAACGCGGAGACCATCGGCGGATTGTTTTCAACAGCTCTTAGTGGCGTGTCGCCGGTCGTGCGCGTGTTCCTCGAAACCTTCAGTTCGGAGAAGTTCGTGGTGCCGATTTGCTCGGCGATGGGCTTCGCCTACGTGTTGAAGCTCACACGCGCCGATCAGCACCTCGTGCGTTTGCTGTTGGGGCCGATCCGCAAGGCGAAGTTCTTCCTCGTGCCGTGGATCGTGTTAGTCGGCTTCATCGTGAACATTCCGATCATCAGCCAAACGAGCACGGCCGTTTGCATCGGCACCGTGGTGGTGCCTCTGATGCGGGCCGCGGGCTTCTCCGCCTTGGCCATCGGTTCGAGCATTTTGCTGGGGGCCAGCGTCGGAGGCGAACTCTTCAACCCCGGTGCCCCGGAACTGCTCACCGTGAGCAAGCTCACCGAGATTTCCACGCTCGAGCTTTCCCGCAGTTACCTGCCGCAATTGGTGCTGCCGCTGTTGGGCATCGCCGTAATCGTGTTCTGGATTCAAACGGCGTACTTGGAAAAGAAGAACGATGCCCCGCTCGAAGCGGGCGCCGTGCCGGAGTTGGATCGGGTGAACTACTTCAAGGCGGCCGTGCCGTTGGTGCCGCTGGTGCTGTTGCTGCTCACCGGCCCGCCGTTCAACGTGTTGAACATTCCCACGGGCGTCGTCGTGTCTCCGGACGATCCGAAGGCGAAGGATCTTTTCTCCACGCGGCTCATCGGGTTATCGATGCTGGTGGGGATCGGCGTTGCGGCGCTCGCCAGCCCGCGGGAAGCGAAGAACTGCATGAAGTCGTTCTTCGAGGGGGCGGGTTACGGCTTCACCCACATCGTGAGCCTGATCGTGGTGGCCAATTGTTTCGGCAAAGGGATCGAGAACGTTGGGTTGGCGAAAGGCTTGGGCCAACTCATTCAAGCGAACCCGCAACTCCTCACGCCGCTCGCAGCGTTCGTGCCTTGGTTGTTCGCGGTGGTCTGCGGTTCCGGCATGGCCAGCACGCAGAGCCTGTACGGGTTCTTCCACGGCCCGGCGAATTCGCTCGGAGCCGATGCCAACGCCGTGGGGGCGCTGGTTTCCTTGGCGGCGGCGGTCGGGCGAACGATGTCGCCGGTGGCGGCCGTCGCTCTGATGTGCGCAAGCATGACGGGGACGAAACCGCTGCAATTGGTGAAGCGCGTGGCGTTGCCGTTGTTGCTCGGGCTCACGGGCGTCGTCGTTCTCAGGATGCTGCGGGTGGTGTAGTTTTCGGGGCCTTTGGGTACGCACGCCACTTTGGTAGAATACAACCGTTGGTGCGAATCAGCACGTTCATGCAAGGGAGAACGGAATCGACTCGATGCACAGTGCCCCGCGGACAATTCCCACCGCTCCCGGGCCGCGATTCCCCACGTTCCGTTCCCTCGGCCACCGCAACTACCGCCTCTATTTCTTCGGGCAGATCGTTTCGTTCACCGGCAGCTGGATGCAGAACGCCGCGCTCATGTGGCTGGTATTCGAAGCGACGAGCGATCCACTTTGGCCGCCGCTACTCCTCGTCGCCCAAGTCGGGCCGACGATTCTGCTCGGGCCGCTGGGCGGTTCGCTGGCGGATCGTTTCTCCAAACGCCGGGTGGTGTACGCTTCGCAGTTCGCATTCCTGCTGAGTTCGCTGGTGATCGCCGCACTGGTGATGGGGAACGCCGCGACGCCGTGGGTGCTCTTCGCGTTCAACTTGTGCAACGGCGTGATCCAAGCGGTCGATCTCCCGGCCCGGCTGGCGCTGGTGCCCGATTTGGTGCCCAAGGCCGACCTCATCAACGCGGTGAGCTTGAATTCGCTGGTGTTCAACGCGGCCCGGGCCGTCGGCCCATCCTTGGCCGGGGCATTGTTCCTCGCGGCGGGAACCCTCGGCCCAATCGGTGGCTACGCCCCCCTGCAACTCGGCGCCCTCGGTTGCATCTTGGCGAACTCGTTGAGTTATATCGCCGTGCTCATGGCGCTCCGGCGTATCCGAATCGCGGAAGGAACGGGGGAACGCGGCCCGGCTTCGTCGATGCTCGATGGGATCCGCTACTTGCGGAGCCGCCCCGCTCTGGTGTTACTGCTGCTTCTCACCGGAGGCTTGTGCGTATTCGGTTGGCCCGCACTCACTCTCTTCCCCGCGTACACGAAACTCGTGTTGGGCATGGCCGAGAAGGAATACACCACGCTCGTGAGCAGTTTGGGCATCGGAGCACTCGTCGCCGCACTGGTGAACGCGACCTTCGGCACCGCGCGCCGCAGCGGGCGAATGCTCTTCTTCGGGGCACTCACATCCGCGCTAGGGCTGTTCGCCCTTTCGGGCGTTCACGAATTGTGGCCGGCGCTGGCCGGGGGAGTGCTCCTCGGCTTCGGTTTGATCCTATTCCTAAGCACGGGCCAATCGCGTATGCAGTTGAGCGTGCCGGATGCGGTTCGCGGCCGTGCGATGGCTTTCTGGGCGATGACGCTGAGCGCGAGCGCCCCGATAGGCCACATCGCGGCGGGCAGTGCGGCTCAGATGTGGCCGATTCCGGAGGTGTTGATGGTGTTAGGGTGCGGGGCCAGCATTGTGGCGGCGGGGGTCTGGTTGTTGGCAAGGTTTTCGCAGCCGGAAGCGTGAACGACGATCCGAAGAAATCGTCCAAAAAGATCTGAGCCGGAAGCGTGAGCTACGATCCGAAGAAATCGTCGCTTACGCTTCCGGCTCGGATCGGCACTTCCCGTCGCTGACGCTTCCGGCTCCGAAAGAAAGATTATGCTTTGATCATGTCCTTCACGGTCATGCCGCTCGGGATCATCGGCAGCACGTGCTCTTGGTGCGGCACGTGGACGTTCAGCAAAAAGGCACCGTCCGATTCGATCATTTCGATCAAAGCTTCATCAAAATCTTCCCGGCTCGACACGCTCCGCGATTGCACGCCGAAGCCCTTGGCGATCGTGGTGAAGTCCGGATACGGGGGTTTGTCTTCGCCGGCGCCGAGGTAGGTGTTCCCGCGGTTGCTGCCGAAGAAACGGTCTTCCCATTGCATCACCATGCCGAGGTGCTGGTTGTTGAGCAGCATCACTTTCGCACCGATCTTCTCGGTGTGGCAACAGGCGAGTTCTTGGATGTTCATGAGGAAGCTGCCGTCGCCGTCGATATCGATGCAGAGTTTGTCCGGGTGGGCGACCTTGGCCCCCATCGCTGCGGGCAGGCCGAAGCCCATCGTTCCCAAGCCGCCGCTTGTAATCCATCGCCGCGGTTGATTGAATTGGAAGTACTGCGCGGCCCACATTTGGTGCTGGCCCACGCCGGTGCTGATGATGGTCTCGTCGAGTTGACCGCGTTCCTTGAGGATTTCGTACAACCGGTGGATGGCGTACTGCGGGATGATTTTATCGTCCGAACGTTCGGGCACTTTCATCGGATCGTCGGTGCGCCATTCGTCGATTTGGCGGTACCATTCACCGAAGCGGCTCCCGGCCACGAGATCGGCATTGTCGTCTGTATCCAACATCGCGTTCATATCTTTGACTGCGGCGTTCAGATCGCCGTGCACGGCGATGTGGGCGTACTTGTTCTTGTGGATTTCGCTGTTGTCCACGTCGATGTGAACGATCTTGCCGTGCTTGCAAAACTCGGAGAGTTTGCCGGTCACGCGGTCGTCGAAGCGGACACCGAAGGCGAGGAGCAAGTCGGCATCGTTCACGGCGTAGTTGGAGTACACGGTGCCGTGCATACCGAGCATGTTCAAGCTGAGGTAATGATCGGCGGGGAAACTGCCGAGGCCGTGCAGCGTCATCGCCACGGGGATGCCGAGGCGGATGGCGAACTTGCGGAGTTCCTCGGCGGCTTCGCTGTGGATGGCCCCGCCACCGACGTACAACATCGGCCGTTTGCTGGCCCGGATGGCTTGGAGGATCGGTTCGAGTTCCTGCTGCGACGCCCGGCGGTAGGGCTTATAACCGGGCAAGTTCATCGGGGCGTCCCAGTTCGGAACGACTCTCTTAACTTGAACGTCTTTGCAAACGTCGATAATCACCGGGCCGGGGCGACCGCTGGTGGCGATGTAGAAAGCTTCCTTCATGATGCGGGTGAGGTCTTCGGTCCGCGTCACGAGGTAGTGGTGCTTGGTGATGCCCCGGCAGATTTCCACCATCGGGGTTTCTTGGAAGGCATCGTTGCCGAGCACGTTCGTGCTCACCTGACCGGTGATGGCGATCACGGGGACGCTATCCATCTTGGCGTCGGCGAGGATGGTGATGAAGTTGGTGGCGCCGGGGCCGGATGTGCTCATGCACACGCCAACTTTGCCGGTAGTGCGGGCCAAGCCGTGAGCCATGAAGCCGCCGCCCTGCTCATGCCGGGGGAGGATGGTGCGGAGGCGGTCGGTGACTTTGGTCAGGGACTGGTGAATGGGCATGCTGGCGCCGCCGGGGTATGCGAATACATACTCGACCCCTTCGCGGATAAGGCTTTCGACGAGGATATCGGCTCCGCTCATTTCGGCGGCAGCGGGGGGGGTAGGCTTGTTCGAGGCGCTCATGGCGAACCTAGCGTGCGGAATAAATGAAGAATCTGGGAGACAATTCCAGATTACATATGATAGTATCTTGTTAGGCAAGCCGGTAGAACCTCTCCTCGATGTTTTCTTGGAACTTTCCCTATGAAGCCTCGCACAACTCCCCGTTCCTATGCCGGATTCACCCTGATTGAGTTGTTGGTGGTGATCGCCATCATCGCCATTTTGATCGGCTTGCTGCTCCCGGCCATTCAAAAAGTGCGTGACGCCGCCAGTCGCTTGCGGTGCCAGAATAACCTGAAGCAACTTTCGGTGGGGTTGCACAACTACCACGGGGCGTACGGAAAGTTCCCGCCCGCGGTGATGATGAAAAAATCGGGCACCGGCAATGTAACGAACGTGAATCAGGCCGAGGGGCAGAATTTCGGGCCGAACTGGGTGGTACTCATTCTCCCGTATATCGAACAGCAGAACTTGTACGACACGGTCTCCGCTAGCGTGGAAACGTACATGCAAGACGGCAACACCAACTGGCGAAGCATCCGCGGCAACGTGTTGAACACGATGATCTGCGCTTCCGAAGCCCAATTTTCCGCCCGATTCTGGCCGGGAATCACCGGCTTCGCCAATTGGGGGCGGGGCAATTACGGGGCGAATGCCTTCGGCATCCACCAGAATAGCTCCAGAGCTTGGAACAGCACCGAAAACGGCGCCACTCCCATGCTCACAGCCAACCCGTGGCCGGCCACATGGACGACCAATCCCCTCGTGGTTCCCCTCGGAACGCAAGGGGGCGGTGTCATGTGCATCAACTTCGGTGCCACTCTGACCGGCAACGGTATTGCCGATGGCTCCTCGAATACCGTACTCTTGGGCGAACTCCGCAACGGCGGTTCCGCCGGGCCGACCGATGCCCGCGGCACTTGGGCACTTGGTTTTCCGGGCGCCAGCGTGATCGCCGGCCAAGCGAGTTGGGATTGCCGCACGCCGAACAACAAAGATAACCAATCGGATGACATCGGCCCCGGCGGTGCCAATCGACCCGATCTCGCAATGGGGGCCTGCGAAGGCTGCGCCTTCCAGCAAGCGCAATCGCGCAGCCGTCACACCGGTGGCGTAACGATCGCGATGTGCGACGGCGCGGTGCGCTTCGTTCGAGATTCTATCAGCCAAGCCAACTGGTGGGCATTGAACGGGCGGGACGATCAATTGAATTTGAGTGACTGAACTCTTCTCAACTTCCGCCGATTGCCGTACCCACATTGCTAAAAGTCGAGCTCGAAGCTGTTCCGAGTTGCGTGATGGCGGCGATGCACACCACCACAATCAGGGCGAGCATCACGGCGTATTCCACCGCGGTGGGGCCGTCTTCGCGTTTCAAGAATTCCACTGCGGCTTTGAGAATCGTGTTCATGTCTTTCCCCTGTGTGAATCGGTTAGATCGAACCGTTGCTCGTCGAACCGGAGCGAAGTTGCCCCGTCACTTGCAACACCAGGTTTGTAGTTTGCATGGGTAGAATCGCTTCGAGAATTGGAATGGATTTGCTCGATTCGAGCCGCACTACCGAATCTGCCGACGAAACCCGCGCTCCTGCGTATTCGTATTGCAACACACTGCAAGATTCCAAGACACGCCAGAGCTTTACCATAGAAATGCTAGATGTTAAGGCCCGTCGTGTTCCTCGACGGAGATGCAACCTGTGCCGGTACGATCGCCATCTGCAACGGATGATTCTCACACCCGTTCGACGGTGAAGGCCACGGTGAAGTTGCCGTATTCCGAACTGCGGATGCCGTAGCGATCAATCGAATCGAACGCGCTCTCGCTGCCATCGACGATGTTCACCCGCACCACGCCGCGTTCGCCGTCGCGCAGCACCCCGGCGTGGACGGCGGCGGTCGCTACCGAAGAATCGCCGGTGTACAGGCCGTGCCCCCAAACGTTGCCGATGGCCGAGCCGACGATATCGAAAAGGATACTCTTGCCGATATCGCCGGAGCCGTAATCGGAGAGGTTCCCCGGATCGGTCTTGATGCCGAAGAGATCCCCCCGGAGCGAACGCAACCGACTGCGGATCGCCAAAGCTTCATCCAGTCGACCGGCGAGCATGTGTTCGCCTTGCAACCCCTTCAATTGGGCGAAGAGTTCGCGGAGCACCGGCGAAAGATCCTGCGAAGCCTTGGCACTCACCGTGGCTTCTTCGGCTTTCGATCGGGTACGGATCGCTTCGATCTCGCGCTGGGCCGATTCTTGAATCGCCGCGATTTCTCGCTTCGTGCTTTCCCGCACATCTGCGATGGCGTGATCGGCGCGATCCAGCAACCGCTTGGCATCCGGCGGGATTTCATCCGAGTACAGAAGATCGCTTTCCAATTGCATGGCAGTGCTCGCGGGGGCCGGCAGCGGCGCGATTTCCGGAAAGGGGAAATCGTTCAGGAATCGGCTGAAACCGGTGATGAGTCGCATGGCGTTGGTATTGGGTGGACGTGCCTCGGGGTACCGCGGCACACTCGGGGAACGATTATCGCAAACAGTGAATTCCTCCATTCTACCACGATGGTGAAGAGTGGGGCAAGAAGTGCGGCTAGAATAGGTCAGCCGATTCGATCCGAGGTTCACCATGAATGATGAGAAAACAGCCACGTTGATCTACGATGGGCAATGCCAGCTGTGCCAACGGAGCGTGCGTATCTTGCGCAAACTCGATTGGTTGGGCAAATTGCGATTCCACGACGCCCACGATACCGAGCACTTGCCCGAAAGTTCCGAACCGCTGGTTCCACATCGGTTATTGGAAGAAATGCACCTCGTCACTCCGGGTGGGCAAAAGGCGTATGCCGGGTTTCGAGCCTTCCGTTGGATGGCTTGGCGTTTGCCCGCGACGTGGCTGTTGGCGCCGTTGCTGTATCTGCCGGGGGTTCCTTGGCTCGGGAATCGCATTTACCTTTGGGTGGCGAAGCACCGTTTGAAATTAGTACCGTGCCACGATGGGCAATGTGCGGTGCCGCTCCGGCGGACTTGAGCGAATCTCCGAATAATCTCTTTCATTTTCTCGCCGATTCCGTTCAACCCGCAAACTCCGCCAAGCCGATACAACCGGAGTAATTTGATTGTGCCCTTGCGGAGTGCACGGCTATGAACCTTCGAGCTTGGATTTCGACCATTGCCACGGTAGGTGCGACGAGCTCGTTCGGGGTCGCACAGAATCCGCCGCCGACTTCGAGTGCCCCGGCAGCCTTGGCGGCGCAAACGTCCGTCATTCACCCGGCCAACACTAATCCCGTCATCACCATGCGCACGGCGGGCCAACCGGATCGCGCCCTCCGCGTGTTGAAAATGAACGACGCCCCGGACGCGGACACCTTGGCGGAAGTGCAAGATGTTCAAAACGGCCGGGTCTTTTCGATGCCGGGCAAAGTGGTGAAGGCGATGCTCGCGGGAACGAAGCCGCCTACTCCCGCACCCACCCCCGCAATCGTTTCCGATACTCCCGTTGTTGCGGTGCCGCAAGCGGCTCCTGCCAAACCGGCGATGCCGGTGTTCCAACCCAAACGCATTGCTTCGTCGATTTACGAACGCCCAGCGATGGCCGCTCCGGTTCGGGAAATCCCGACCGTGACCGCAGTTCAAACCATCGTGCCGAATCCGAGGGTTCCGCAAGCGATCATCCCGAAAATGGAAGCGGTGCCAGAACACGAAAAAGCGAGGATTTTGGAATCGCTCGGCGGATCGCCCTTGGAAGCCAAAGCCCTGGACATGCCGATGATTGTGGAACCGCCGATACCGGTGATCGAACCGGTTCCTGCCCCGGCTCCGGAAGTGACTCCGATTGCGAAATTGGTTCCCACGCCTGCTCCGGTTCCTGCCCCGGCTCCGGAAGTGACTCCGATTGCGAAGTTGGTTCCCACGCCTGCTCCGTTAGTGGCTCAAGTTCCTGCTCCCATCGCAGCTCCAGTACCCGCACCCGTATTTGTCGCGGCTCCGACTCCGAAGCCCGCACCCGTTCCCGCGAAACCCGCCGCGGCCCCGGCTCCGCAATTCGGTACTCCTTTGCAGGCAGCGCAATCCTCGAGCACCTGTTTGAAGGCCGTGCCGATTCAAACTTGGCAACCGCTACGCGACTCCAACACCCCCAGCAACAATAGCATCTGGCAACCGCTGACGACACCGACACCGACTCCCATGCCTGCTCCGCAATCGATGCAAACGAAGCCGGAAACGACCAGTGTGACCACCCGTTGCCAATTCGAGTGCCCCACCGAGTGTGCCGAGCCGAAGGCCGTGGCCACGGTCGAACCGCAAGTTCGGGTGGAACGCACTGCGGCGAAGTGTAACAACCTCGCCCACCTCGAAGCCCAAGTGCGGGAATCGTGCCAAAGTTCCATTTACGATCTCTGCACGGCCACACAACCTGTGCTCCGCGAAGAAGCGGCAACCAAACTCAGCACCGGTCGGTTCGCCCAACGCCCCGAAGTGAAAGCCGCGTTGTACAAGGCTGCCGTGGGCGATCCCGCTCCGAGCGTGCGTGCCCATTGCATCGAGTGCCTGATGAAACTCGGCCACGATGAAGCCGGTTTCCGCGTCCATTTGCAAGGTGTTTCGGAAGGCGGCCCGAAGATCGTGCAAACCGCCGCCCGCACCGCATTGGCCAATCTGCCCCGCGAATAATGGCGATTCGCTCCGGTTCGATAAAAAAGCACGCAGGGTGAACTGTCACCCGCGAGCTTTTTTTCATTCCGAGGTTCTCCCGATGATCCCGATCGATTTCTCCGGCAAGGTGGCCCTCGTGACCGGTGTGGGCGACAACGAAAGCTTCGCTTGGTTCATCAGCAAGGCCCTCGCCGCCGCCGGCGCGAAGATCGTCCTCGCTTGCCACCCGCGGATGATCGGCATCGTGGAAACCTTCCTCACCCGCGAATCGGACAAGGAATCGCGCATGCTGCCCTACGGGCAAGGCGAGTTGAAGGTCGAGAAGATTCTCCCCTGCGACGCAAGCTACGACACGATGGCCGACGTGCCCGACGAGGTGAAGACCGATCGCCGTTACGCCAAGTTCCCCGAATACAGCATCCAAGGTACGATCGACGCCGTAGGTAAGGAATTTGGCGGAATCGACATTCTGATCCACTCCGTCGCATTCAGCCGCGAGATCACGAAGAAGCACAAAGACACCAGCCGCAAAGGCTACATGGAAGCCCTTGGCATCTCGGCATACTCGCTCACGAGTATGCTGCGCGCCGCCGAACCATACATGGAAGGGCGCCCCGGCGGTGCCTGCGCCGTCGGCCTCACCTACCTCGGCGGCGACCGTGTGGTGCCCTACTACGGCGGCGGCATGAGCACGGCGAAAGCCGCGCTGCAAATCGATGCGGCCCAACTCGCCAGCAACCTCGGCGCGAAGAACATTCGGGTGAACCTGATCTCGGCCGGCCCGTATGCGAGCCGCGCGGCCCGCAGCATCCGCCCCGGCGAGATGGAAAAGAGCATCGAGTACGCCGCGAGCCGCAGCCCGCTCCCCCGGCCGATCACGCCGGACGAAGTGGCGAACAGCACGGTCTACCTGTGCAGCGAACTGGCCAGCGGTGTGACTGGCCACGTCCTGTATGTCGATTGCGGCTACAACGTGATGGGCGTGTAATTTCTGGAGAACCGAGATGCGATTCCTTGTGATTGGAGCCGGTGCGACCGGTGGATACTTCGGTGGACGATTGCTCGAAGCCGGTTGCGATGTCACCTTTCTGGTTCGGCCCCAACGGGCCGAAAAGCTCAAAGCCACGGGAATTGTCATCGCAAGCCCGATGGGCGATGCCCTGCTACCATCGCCTCCGAGCGTGTTGAAGGAAGGTTTGATCGCACCGTTCGACGTCGTGATATTGTCTTGCAAAGCCTACGACCTCGATGACGCCATCGCATCGTTCACCCCGGCCGTCGGGCCGAGCACAACCATCCTGCCAATCCTGAACGGCATGCGCCACCTCGACGCGCTCGATGCCCGTTTCGGTGCGGATCGGGTGTTGGGTGGCTCGTGTTTCATTTCGACCAAGATCAACGATGCGGGCCAGATTCAGCATCTGAACGACATCCATCGGCTGACATTCGGGGAACGTTCCGGGGAACTTTCGCCCCGCGTGAAAGCCATTGCCGCGGCAATGGCGGTGGCGAAATTTGAATCCGTCGCCAGCGCTCAAATCCTACTAGAAATGTGGGAGAAGTGGGTATTCTTGGCATCGTTTGCCGGGATGACCTGTCTCACCCGTGCTGCGGTATGCGACATCGCCGCGGCGGGTGGCAACGGTTTGACCGAATCGATTCTGGAAGAGTGCCGAGCTATTGCAGAAAAGGCCGGTTACCC
>JBBQWA010000062.1:0-16857 GCA_038211045.1 Gemmatales bacterium | reverse complement strand
CGGAAGAGTTCCCCCCAGAGAACCCCCACTTGCTCGCCTTGGCTTATGCTGTTCGTGGAAACGAACCCGATGGGAGTGTGTGATTCTTTCGTGTAATCGGCGGCCTTGAAGTACCACGCGGTCACGTAGTCGAGCAAGCCGGCACCCTTCACTCCCCTCGCCACGCTTTCGAGTTCGGCACGCTGTTCGGCAGTTTGGTATTTCCCCCCGATGAACGGCGGGTTGCCGAGCACGTAGCTGCATTCCTTCGCTGGCAGCACGTCGTTCCAATCGAGGCGCAGGGCGTTGCCGTGGCGGATCGTGGCCGTCTTCTTCAGCGGTAGGCTGACGGCCGCGACGCCGAACTCGCGGGCCAACTCCAAGTTCATCTGGTGATTGACGAGCCACATGGCCACTTGGGCGATCTGCGCGGGGAACTCCTCTAGCTCGATGCCGTAGAAAGCGTCGACGCCCAGCCGGGACAAACCTTCGACGCTGAGAATCCCCTGGCGGATGCCTTTGGCGAAGAGGATGTCGATTTCCAACCGGCGCAGTTCGCGGTAGGTGATGACGAGGAAGTTGCCGCAACCGCAGGCCGGATCGAAGAAGCGAAGTGAGCCCAATTTTTGATGGAATTCCTCCAGGCGGGCCGTGCGTCGGGTGCTACGGTCGTCCCGAATCGTCTGGAACTCGGCGCGAAGATCGTCTAGGAACAGGCTATTCACCAGTTTCAGAATGTCGCGTTCGCTGGTATAGTGGGCGCCTTTCGCGCGGCGTTCGGCCGGCAGCATCACGCTTTGGAACAGCGAACCGAACACGGCCGGGGAAATCTGGCTCCAATCGAATCCGCAACAAGTGAGCAACGCATCCCGCATGGCGCGGTTCGTGTCGGCGAAGTCGAGCGTATCGGCGAAGAGTTCGCCGTTGACATAAGGGAGTTCGGCCAGTTCTTCGAGGAGGTTCCGTTGCCGGGAGGGGGTTTCCTGATTCAGAATCTTGAAGATGCGGGCCAGGTGCATCCCGAGGTCGGAACCGTCTTCGAGCGTGTGGTTTTCGATGTAGAGCCGGAACGAGTCGCGGTCGAAGAGGCCGGTATCCTCGGCGAAGAGGCAGAAGAGAACGCGAACGAGAAGCCGTTCCAATTCGTGGCCAGCGTAACCGCCGGCTTCGAGCATGTCGTGGAACTTGCCGAGGAGTTCCACGGCCTCGATATCGACGGGGCTTTGCTCCGCGAGCCTGTGGATTTGATAACCCGGAATGAATGCGAATGCTTGGACGTATTGAGGGAATAGTTCCAGTTTGAATTCGATTTTGGAATCGATGTCCAAGTCGTACAGGGCGATGCGCCGGAAGTCGGATACGGCAACGTAGCGCGGCACTTCCTTGTGCTTGCCTTCGCGGGTGAGGCCTTGAATGTAATCCATCGCTTGCGTGTGGGCTTTATCGAGGGGCTGGCCGGCGCTCTTGTGTTCGGCCAGGAACATGCCCTTCCAGAAGAGGTCGATGTAGCCGAACTTGCCGGAGAGCTTTTTCACCGGATGTTCGTATGCGGCAACGGTGCGCCGTTTGATGCCGAAGACGGCGAAGAACTCGTTCCAGAAGGTACCGGCCTCGGCGCGTTCGCGGGTTTCGCTCGCCCAATCGCGGGAGAAGTTGATGGCGTTGGTGCGAATTTCGTTCCAAGAGAGGGGCATACGGTTCGGCCTCATCACGCGGTATCGACGGTGAGAGTGTATCGGAAGCCAAGCCGGAAGGGATGCCGGAAATGCAGGATAAGTTCTGGCCGGTCAACTTTCGAGTTTGCGGGGCGATGGCTTTGAGAATGCGCTTCTGTGCCGGAATTCCCGACAGCCTCTTGCGATTGTAACAAGGGGGGTAGGTGGGCGGATCTGAGGGCACAAATCTCGGTTTAAACGATTCGATTGGCGTATCCCATTGCAGTATCAAGAGAAGCGTCGAATGAGTCGCATGGGAACTGTGCCCGCCGTGGTGATCACAATGAGAGCACAAAGCATCAACCGGACGCAGAGTTGCCGGGGAACATCCAGTAAAGCAGCGTTTTCATCTCGAACGGTTTCAACTTCGGCCTCAATGTGAGGATGCGGGCGGCGATGCCGGCGAGGTGCGGCGTGGCCCAACTCGTGGCCGGTTCCTGTGCGAACATCCCCAAATACCCCCGCGAATGGGCTTGGAATTCGATCTGTTCCCGGAGCTGGTACAAGAACTGGAGGGGATCTTTGAACAATCCCTTATCCACGGAAATTAACGGCGTTGCGAACGCGGCGGGGTAACTTTTGGAAACGGGGTGTTCGTTGTTCGCCGCCGCGAAAACCAGCACATCTCGGAAGTAGGCTTCCTCGATCACCCGCAAGAGTTGATTCCGCTTTGGCAACTGCAGCAACTTGTGTTCGGGAATGCCCAACGACAAGTTGATGATCTTCGCGTTCCACACGTCCATCGCGTGGCGAATCGCCGCGACCACCGTTTCGACTTCCGAATTCCCGAGGGAACCGAAAACGTCTGCGGAATAGAGCTTCGCCCCCGGTGCAATGCGTAGCAGAATATCGGCGACGATCGTACCGTGGATCGACGATTGTTTGCCCAAATACGGGGCGAATGCCGGGGCGAAGATGGCCCCTTCGATGGGCTTTGTGTGCGGATGCCGGGTTTCGATGACGCTGCGGTCGATGCCGGAATCGACGACGGCGATGGTAATCCCTTCGCCGTTGGCCGCGGCATCGCGGATCAGCGAATCGGGGGTGAGCCGGGCGAAGAGCTCGTCGAACACGTTCACCCTTGCATCTCTTCGAGGAGTTTGCGGACACTTTCGACCATGCGCACGCCGTGGTCGATGGCGGGTTGGCCGTACTGAACGGCGAGCGCCCGGGCCGCTTCGACCAATTTCAATCCGGCGTCCGCTTGGGCGGGCGTTTGCCCCTCGGCGGTCAACCCCGTGCGGAGGCTTTCCATCACTGCCCCGGATTGGAAACTCGCCGAGATGTTCGCACCGGCTTTGAGTGCGGCATCCACGGCGTCGAAGAGCAAGCGTTGCGATTGCCGTTCGATCATGTGATTCCGCAACGCGTCGGTGCCGATCTCCGCGAGGAGGGCGACCACTCGTCGATCGGCGGGCGTGAACTCGGGTTTATCGAAGAGTTCCAACACCGCTTGGGCACCGATGCCGAAGTTCATCGGGGCCGCCAAGATCGATCGGCGGTTCTGCTCGAACGGATAGAGCGTCACCGAACCCAACGCCGCGGGCTGAAAATCGTGGAGAACGCACGGTTCTTGCTGGCTGACCACCCCCGCCGCGAGCGTTTGCGAGAACGGCAGTTCGGGGAGTGCGATCGATTGGCCATTGGCCCCGTAAGCCGCAACCGATTCGCCCTGCCGCACGATGATTGCGGCGTCGGTGGCGCCCGTTACGAGCAGGCACGCCCCGAGCAATTTGTGAATGGTCGCGGGCAGCGGAACGGTTTCGCCGAGGGCGGCGGTGCCGCGGACGAGCGGGAGAATTTGTTCCACGGCTTCGCGGAACTCGCGGAGGGTGCGTTGGACTTCGCGTTGTTGTTTCGCCGGTAGGATCGCATCGAGTTGTTTGCGGATGGCTTTGAGGAACGATTCGCGAGTGAGATCCTGATTCTTATCGAGGTAATCGCGCACGCCCATCCGCATCGCATCGAGCGGCGTGGCCTTGTTGGCGAACCCGGTCACGAGGATCGCCACGAGGTGCGGTTGAAACTCGATCAAATCTTCGAGCAATCGCAAGCCGTCGGAACCGGAACCAAGGTTCCAATCGAGAACCGCGAGATCGATCGATTCCGAGTTCGCCAGCAGTAACGCTTCCTCAGCATCGGCCACGGCGAGCACGCGGGTGTTCGGCAGGGTAGCCAGCCATTCTTGAAACGTCCGGCGGACGCCGTCTTCATCGTCGACGATCAGGATCGTTTCGGTCATTGGCAATCGCCGGTGGAAAGGAGTACCAACGCTTCGCCGAAGTGGCCTTGGTGCAGGAAGAGGGCCGCCCGCAAGCCGTTCACATCCTCGCCGGCCCGCAATTGCTCGGCGGAATCGATCTGCCGAAGGGCCTCGGCCCAACGGGAATCGGCCGCGAAACGTTTCGCCACGTTCACGTGGTAGTTCCGGCGTTCTTCGATCCGGAACAACAGCGTGAGATCGGCCCGGCAACGGCGGCAAGTTGCCGCCGCGTTCGATGCCTTGCAACAGGGGCAAGCGATGGTCATGAGTCTTCCAAGTAAAAGAGCACGTCGGCGAGGGTGTTGCAGGATTCGGTGAGTTCGGGCCAGTTGCGATCTTGCATGGCGTTGCGCACGCCCTTGATCAGCCGATCGAGTTCGAGTTGATCCTCGGCGGACGCTTTCTCGCGGACACGTTCCGTTTTCTCGAGCAAGGCGCGGGCTTGAACCGTTTCGCGTTGGCCTTCGGTTCCCGCCGATGCCTCTTCGGCGGGGACGAATTCCGATTCGGCCTCGTCGAATGCGGCGAGCGAATCGCCTTCCGTTTCCTCGAAATCGGGCTGGGCGAGTCGGGCATCGGTTTCGTCGTCTTCATTCCAATCGGGGTTGGCCCACAAGCGATCGAGGCGGGCTTTCGCGGCATCCCGTTCTTCGAGGGCGAACCGGGCCATGGCATTCTGAATCGACACTTGTTTGACCATGCCGGTGGCCTTCTCGCGGGCGGAAACCTTCAACGTTCCATCGAGATTCAGATCGAGTTGCACCACGATCTGATTCCCGGCGGGCACTTTGGCCAACCCTTCGACCACGAACTTCCCCACGAGGTGGTTCCGGCGCACGTCCGAGCTTTCGCCTTGGAAGATTTCGATATCCACCACCGGTTGGTTTTCGCCCACGGTGCAGAACATCTCCGAGCGGGATGCGGGCAGCGGCGTATTCCGCGGAATGATCGTAGCGAATTTGAAGGTGTCCATCGAACGCGAAAAGTGATCGGGCACGTCCAGCACCTTGATGCCCATGGAGTGCGGGGTGAGATCGACGAGCACGGCCCCCACGTTTTCCCCGGCGATGATCGCCGCTTGGATCGCGGCCCCCATGGCAACGCACAAATCGGGGTGAACCTCCCGGTGGGCGGGTTGGCCCAACCGGTTTTCGAGAATGCGGGCTATCATCGGCGTGCGGGTGCTGCCGCCGACGAGCACCACTTGCTTCAGTTCCGATGCGGTGATCTTCGCATCATTGAGGGATTTTTGAACGCATTCCATCGTGCGCGCGATCAATGGGGCGATCAGTTCTTCGAATTTCTCGCGGGTGAGTTCCATCGAAAGGTGGAGCGGGATGCCATCCTTCTCGGCAATGAATTCCTCTTCGAGCTTGGCGAACGGGTGATCGGAGATGTGCCGTTTGGCCGCTTCCACCGCGCGCAGCAGCCGCGCCCGAGCCACTTGGCTTTGCCGCAGATCGACGTGGAACTGCTTTTGAAAATCCTCGGCGACATAATCGAGGAGGAGCTCGTCGAAATCGTCGCCGCCGAGTTGGGTATCGCCGTGGCTGGCGAGCACCTCGAAGATGCCCGACTCCGCTTGGAGGATGCTCACGTCGAAGGTGCCGCCTCCGAGATCATACACAAGGAACTTTTCGCTGCCGGCGGGATCGGGGGTGTAGGTGAGTGCGGCGGCCGTCGGTTCGTTGATGATGCGAACGACTTCCAACCCGGCGAGTTGCCCGGCTTCGCGGGTGGCTTGGCGTTGCGTATCGTTGAAGTAGGCGGGCACCGTGATCACGGCTTTGCCAACGGGCTGGCCGAGATCCTTCTCCGCGGCTTCCTTCAACCGCCGTAAGATCATCGCCGAGATTTCCTGCGGGCGGAATTGCTGCTCGCCGAGGGGCACCTTCACCTCTTGCCCCATCTTGCGCTTCACGGATTTGATCGTTCGTTCCGGCGCGAGAACGTATTGGTTGCGGGCGGCCTTGCCCACGAGCAACTTACCATCCTCGGCCAAGCCCACCACGGAGGGCAAGATCGGATCGCCATCGACTTCGATCACGCGGGGGCGGCCATCTTGCACCACGGCGACTTCACTGTTCGTGGTGCCGAGATCGATACCGATAATGATTTCCGACATGGTGTCCATCCTGGAGTATGTGCAACAGTTTACTTTATCGACGATCCGAAAGACAAAACTACCCCCCTCCCGATTCACTGCGTGAATCGACCTCCGCCACAAGGGGGGAGGTGGGGTGGATTTGGTGATCAACGATCATCAATCTCAGCCACACTCTTCACCTCCCCCCTTGTGGCGGAGGTCGTCAGAACCGAAGGTTCTGGCGGGTGAGGGGTATTCCAAAAAAGACAACCGATAGTTTATCGGGCCACTTTGACTTGGGCGAACCGGAAAACGTTCCCGGCTTGGCGGTAGCCGCGGCGAAGTACATCGACCACCGTGCCCGCCTCTTCGCCGGTGCCCGCGATCGCTTCGATCACTTCCATCAATTCGGGGTCGAACGCCTTGCCGAGGGCGTCGATTGGAGTCAGCCCGAGTTGTTCGAGGAGCTTTTCCACCCGCCGTAGGCTCATCGAGTAACCCTCGGAAATCCCCTCGAGCGTGGGTTCGAGCTTGGCGAGGAGTTCTGTAACCGGCGGCGGTTCCGTTGCCCCGCCGAACCATTTGGCGAAGAGGCCACGGCGGGGTTGAGGAATGGGCGCCTGCAATTCTTCCAGGAGGGGCATCAGCGATTCCGTGGATCGCTCAACTTGTTTCAAGGCGAGCGCCAAGGTATCCGCGATTTCCAATATCGGTTTGATCGATGGCGAAGCTGCGGGGGCTTCCGCGGGCCTGGCAAAGGTCTTCAGCACCTCGGCAGTTTGCTCGGCGGAAGCCCGCACCGCCTTCGTTTGCAGGTTCACATCGTGGCGGAGCGCCGTAAACTGCCCGACCATTGCCGCCCAATCGAACGGGGCCGGTTCATTCGCCGGGGCGGCTTCGGGCTCGTGCAGTTCGCGGAGGTAGCTCCGGAAACGATCCAACGTACGTTCGATTACATCTTGGGGTTCCGCAGTTGCAGCAATGTCGTGAGGCTCGGCCGCGGTCGGGGTATCTGGCATTCCACTTCCTCGATGATCGCTTCGATGGTGTCTTCGGTGCCCTGCTTGTACAGGAGGTATTTCGCCCGATCGTCGAGCGTGCGGATCAATTCGTACGCTTCGCGGATCGCAGAGAATTTCTCCGCATGCTGTTCCGGGGGGAACTCGCGCGTGAGTTCGAGATAGCGTTTACGGATCTCGGCATCGGTGGCTTCGAGGGGCACGCCGAGCGTGGTGAACGGGTCGGTTTTCATGGCGGCTCACCTGGGGCGGAAGAAGGCATCGAACATCGACCGCATCGGGCTGAACTCACGCCAGAGTTTTTGAATTTCGGGGAGCAAGTTCGCGTGTTTCCCATTCGGGTCATCTTGAATCAAAGTTTCGGACCGATGGAGCAATCGAATCACCTTCTGCGTATTCAACTTGCCCGATTCCGGTTCGATCATTGCTACCGCTTCGAGATACGGAAAAAATGGGTTGCGCGAATACTGAATACCCAACTTCGCCGCGAGCTTTTGCAGTGTGGCCCACTCCTTCGTTCCCCGCAAGAGCATCGCCAACGCTTCGAATTCCGATTCGCCTCCCGGTTGAGCCGAGGCCGCAATTGCCGCGAGAATTTTCTTCCGCAGTGCGATCTCCCCAACGAACTTCCAATTCTCGCGGTGAATTTCGCACAATTCCAAGTAGAGCGCCATCCAAGCCAATGGTGCCTGAGGTTTTTTGAGTTCGGCAGCGAACTCGGCCGCGGCCACCTTCTTCTCCGCGGGCTTGTATTTGAGAATCACCGAGTGAGCTTGGTGGAGAAACTTCGCAATTAGGGTGCCATTCGGGTCGGCGTCCAGTTTCTGTTGGTATTCCTCCGGGGATCGCCCCCGCTTGATGGCGATGGCGGCCCTCAACGCTAACGCGATCACGTATTTCTCGCTGATGTGCAACTCGGCCAGCGATTTTAAGGTTTGCTCGGCGGTATCGTAATCCTTCTCGGCCACGAGCTTCCGGGCCAACGAGATCAACGCTCGAACGGTCGATTGGATTTGAACTTCATCGAGCGGGTTCAACGCGAGGATCTTCCGGTTGCAATCCAAACGTTCCTCCGCACGGCCATTCAGCGTGTACAACTCGGAGAGTTCGCGGAGCACCGGTATGGAGCTGGGGTCGCGTTGGAGAAAGTCCTTCGCCGCATGCTCGGCCTTCTTGAAATCGCCTGCCTCCCGATGCAGCCCCATTACTTCGATAGTCGGAGCGTCCCAATCGGGAGCGGCCGCCATCGCTTCGAGGAAGAGTGGGTTCGGATCGATCTGGGCGTTGGGTGCCGCTTTCGGTTTCTTTTTCTTCGGAGGTGGTTGAAAGAACGTGAAGAAATCGTCTTCTTCTTCTTCTGGTGGCTCGTCTCGCATCACTTTCGCAATGTCGGCCGCACGCATGAGCACTTTCGCCCGCACCCGTTGCGAGACTTCCTGCGACCACCCCGCGGGAGGCGCTTTCAACCAGTCGGAATACCGCACCCAGTTGAAAAACGACCCTTCGAGTTGATCGGATCGATCCAGAACAATTCCCTGCAACTTGTAAAAATCCGGGTCGAACCGTGGGAGGCCGAACGCTTTCCGGAAGCGTTTCATGTCGTCCGGTTGCCCTTGCTCGAGGATGGCGTGGTAGAAAAAGTTCGCGAGCCGGGCCATCAACCCCGGCGACTGTGCTTTGATCAGGGGTACGGCGGTTTCGAGCGCCGCAAACGCGCCCGTAAGCACCCGACCGCGACCGCTCTGTTCCCGGATGATTCGCAATTGCTTTGCGATTCCCGAACTGGCTAGGCCGAGGTATTTCTTCTCCAGCGCCGCGGCGGTTTCTACAGGGAGTTGTTTGCGAAAGCTCTCATCGAGTTTGTAACGAAACGGCGCCGCCAATTGCGCGGGAATCCTTTCCGGATTCAACCGCCCGAAGTTCTCGACCGCGCGGGCATCGTCGTTGGCGGAAAAGGCCATCAGCCCGCGCAAAAGCATCTTCCATTCCAAATACGGCGATTGCAATCCCACCCCGTTGAGGCTCTCACGAGCGGCATCGCTATTTCCGGATTCGTATTTCTGAAACGCCGCGATAATCGCTTCGTACGCGGGGAAATGCTCCGGGGGAAGCAAGCCACCGAGCCGGGCGAGGATAGTTTTATCCGCCGCGAATCCCAATGCTGCCGTCATTGCAGTGGGATTATTGAGCGGTTCGAGCAATGCCTTGGCCCGAGTGAAATGCCCGGCCCGCGCTTGTAGGTGCGCCAATGCGATCGACCATTCCGGGGTGTTACCCGGCGTGATGCTCGCCGCCCAATCGTAGTATTTGCTAAAGTCGCCGGGGCGACTATTGTCGATGGAATTGAGGCATGCGGTGCGAATGACCGATTTCAAATACGCCAATGTATCGTCGTTGGGTTCATCGATCCACATCTGGCGGGCCGCGTGCCAAGCATCGGTGAAGCGCTCCGCTTTGATGTCGCTTTCAACGAGTCGGCGCTTCGCCGCGTAAAGTGCCGGTTTCTTTTTCGCCATGCTCGGATTCCTTCGCGGGCTACGCCCGAGGCTTCACCATGTAATATAAATTCAAACCTTCTCCGTCTTCGATTGGTCCGCGATCCATGATCCACCGCGAATCGCACCTGCTCTCGCCTTACCGCCCGCCGACCTCCTACCCCGTGAGCTTGAACCCCGAAGAAGCCTCCGCATGGCTCAACGGATACTTCGCATTGTGGCACCCTGCCGCCTTGATCGGCCAAACCCGCACGCCCCAAGCATCGTCATCGTACGACCACGATAACCCAGTGGAAGGCTATTTATATGCGGTGCCCACCGGCCCGCACCTGTACCAACCCGAAGATTGGCATCACCGAGTAAGCGAAGCGAAAGCCGCGGCCTTCGCCGCGACGCCGGACGACCGCGAAACGCACGCGAATTTGATGAACGCCCTCGCGGAATTGCAGATCGAACCGGCTTATTGCGAGGTGCCCGCCGAGGTGGTGAAGCTGTTCGTCGGCCTCGGCTTAGGCTACTTGCTCGTCGAATCTCTGTTCGACGCGATGGATCACGAACACCTCCTCGATGCCGATGGCTTCTGGGCCGACGTTCAAACCGCCGCCGCGGCTTCCATCGCCCCCGATGCACTCACCGCAGTGCGAACGGCGATGCAACCGGCCATCGAGAAGCTGCGCTCGGCCCGCGAAGCCCTGAATTCCACAGGGATGAAACTCGTCGATTTGGCGATGCCCACGGTGGCATCTCTCGGCGCGCCGTGGCCCGATTCGTTCGCAGCCGGGTTGCCTCTGGGAATCATCGCCTCCGGTGAAATGCTCGAACAATTGGCGAACGATCACCCCGAACGATTCGCCGAGTTGAAGGCGAAGTTCGTTCCCGATCTGCCCTCGAACGTGGACATCGCGTGCGGAGCGTACCGCGAACGGGACGATGCACTTCTGCCCATCGAATCGCAGTTCTGGAACTTCGAGCAGGCCCGCCGTGCGGTGAAATCGCTCTTCGGTGCGGAAACGCAGGTGTTCGCGCGGAACACCTCTGCGTTCCATCCCGCGTTGCCCTCGTGGCTCCAGCATGCCGGGTACCAAAGTGCGGTGTTGGTGAGTTTCGATGGTGCCCTCAACCCTAACCGCAACGCGGCGATATTGAATTGGTCCGCCCCGGATGGCAAATCGCTCACCGCCTTCGGCCGCGAACCGCTCGATGCCTCCGATCCGCTGACCTACTTCAACCTCGTCTACCACATGCACCAAGCGTTTACGCAGGATTCAATGCCGACGATCGCGTTCAAACACACGGGGAGCGAAGCCGCGCCGGGATACCGGGAATTGATCGCACTCGCCGAGTTGGGGGATGTCGCCGGGGAATGGGTCGGCCTCGGCCGCCATCTTTCGGAGAACCCTTACGGCGATTACCTCGGCAGCACCGGTGCCGACGATTACTTCACCGATTCCCTCGATCAACGCGTGACCAATCGCAAGCGGCCCGATCCCGTGGGCGGTTTCGCGGTTCACCAACGATTGCGGCGCCGCATCGATAGCGCGTTCGCACTCGCCGGGTTGCACCGCATGTTGAGCGCACCCAACGAAGCCGAGTTGGCATTGGTGAATCAGCTCGAAACCGCCGAACGGCAGATTGAACTCCGGGGGGCGGATACCCACGGCGCGCCGGAAGTGACCATCCCCGAAGCCGAGTTCGCACAGTTGTTAGCGGATCGCATTCAAGTACGTTCCGCCGAGAATCAGCCCGGTTTGATCGTCTTCAACCCGTGCAACTTTCCCCGCCGCGTCGGGTTGGAAATCGCCGAGTTCGGCAATCCGATCCCCGTGGCCGATCCGGTGAAAGCCGCGGAGTTCGCCAACGGCTCGGCCAAACTCGTGGTGGAAGTGCCATCGCTCGGCTTCGCTTGGATTCCCCGCAATGCCCCCGCCGGAACGCTCCCGCCCAAGCCCCGCCTCAAAACGGCGGAGAATTCCATGGTTCGCAACGAATTCTTCGAGGCCGATTTCGATCCGGTCACCGGGGCCCTGCGTGCCTTCCGCGACGGTCGCACCCGCGTCAATCGTTTGGGCATGCAACTTGTCTTCAATCCCGGCAGCAAAACGAAAGCCCGCAAGATCACCGTGACGAATTCGGGAACTGCCCTCGGCGAGGTGGTTTGCGAAGGGGACATTCTCGACGATCACGATCAACCCCTAGCCACGTTCCGGCAACGCTTGCGGGCGTGGGTTGGTCGCCCGGCATTGGAACTCCGCATCGAAATCGAACCGACGCACGCCCCCGGCGGCTATCCTTGGCATTCGTACTACGGTGCCCGCTTCGCTTGCCGCGATGATCGCGCCGCGATCTTCCGTGGCGTGCATGGGGGGAATTTTGCCTCCACCTACACGCGCCCCGTTTCGCCCGATTACCTCGAGTTCCGCATCGGCGGCGAACGCACCTTCCTCTTTACAGGCGGCCTGCCCTTTCTGCAAAAGCACGGTACCCGCATGGCCGATGTGGTGCTGATTCCCGAAGGGGAAACGTGCCGGAGTTTCGATTTGCTTTTGGCCCTCGACCGCGATTACCCGATGCAAACCGCCGCGGGGTGGAACGCCCCGGCTCCGGTGGTGTTCACCGAGAAAGGCCCGCCGCACATCGGGCCTACCGGTTGGCTCGCCCACGTCGATCTGCCGAGCTTATTAATGACGTCGTTGAAGCCGTGCCCATCGGGCGAAGGAATGACCCGGGCCGTAGCGATGCGACTCACCGAATGCTCCGGCTTCGCCGGGCAATCGCACGTGCAGTTCGCCCGCGATCCGAACCGCGCCAGCAGTTGCGACAACGACGGCATGCCCGGGAACGAAATCACGATCGCCGAGGGCTTAGTGCCCGTCGATTTTTCCTCGAACGAAACATTCCGGATCAAAGCGGAGTGGAAGTGAGAATGCGCGTGCGTATTTGACTTTCGACTAAAGACTGTTGACTATTGCTTCTGCACGCGTTTTGATTTTGAATTGAGCATAGTTTGAAGTATTGGTTGACAGTTATTGGTTAGAACGAATTTAGAGTGCCAAATCTGCTACGGGTCGGCACCTTTAGCCGGATCGCCCATTGTTCCACACCGAAGTGTCTACTTCGCTTCATAGTTGCACGTCACCACCGTGCTAATCCCCCCGCGTGGCGTCCAATCGGAGATCACCTTGCAGCGTACGGGCTTCGCCACGGCCACGAAATCGTCGAGCAGGCGGTTGGTCACCTGTTCGTAGAAGATGCCTTGGTTGCGGTAGCGTTGCAGGTAGAGTTTCAGCGACTTCAACTCGACGCAGACCGCCCCCGGCGTGTAGATGAACTTGATCGTGCCGTAGTCGGGTTGGCCCGTCTTGGGGCAAACGCTCGTAAACTCCGGGCAGACGATCTCGATGGAGTAATCCCGCCCCGGCGAGGGGTTCGGGAAGGTTTCGAGTTGATCGATCGACGGCGACTCGGTGAAGAACATGGCATTCCAATCAGTGCTTGTAGGGTGGGCACAGCCCACCGATTGTATGAGTAGCGTTTAACTGATGGTGGGCAGTGCCCACCCTACGAGATACTCGCCAGCAACCCTTGCAGCTCGCTGAGCGCGTGCATCGCATCCGCGGTGCCCACCTTGTTCGAGGCGGCGATCCCCGCCTTCAACACTTCCGCAGCGTCTTTCTCACGATCCAATCGCAACATAGCTTGCCCGCACATCAAGAACGCCGGGATGTAGGGAACTGCCGGGTTCAACGCGATCAGCGATTGCAAATGAGTCACGGCCGAGGCGTCCTCGCCGAGGCTAGAACACTCCATCGCTTGGGCGTAACGGAGGAACTCATCGTTCGGGTCGGTGGCGAGGAGTTCCTCGATCTGTTGAAGGCGCGGTGATGTTGGCATCTCATCAGAATACGAAACTCCCCCGGCTTTCCCAATCGGTAGAACCGCACCCGTAGAACCGGCGCAACCGCACTCACGCGTTGAATCGGCGTGCCCGGAATGGCCGCATTCCCCGGCGCACCTGTTACTACCCTGCGCGATTCCCGAGTTCGTTTGTCCTTCGCGCATCCTGCCTTGCGTCTGCCAATCCCACGGGGTCGAAGCAATATGCAACGGCATCGATCACCGCCCCCCGGCGATCGGCCGCCCCTCACGGATGCGGGGTTTTCCATGCGTTTTTCTGCCGTCGCCCCTTTTCGCACCTTCGCTTGGTCGCTGGCTCTCGGCAGCCTCGGCACCGCGTCCGCCGTGGAGCCGCCCAATGCACCCGTACCGGTTTCGGCCACGATTCCTGCGATACCGACGCTGGGCAACCGACGCGATGAAACCGTGGTGATGGTCGAACGGGTGAAGAACGCCGTAGTGAACATCCACAGCGAACGAACCGTTTCACCGCTGCACGAGGATCCCTTCCGACCGGCGGGGGTTCAACCGCAGCGCGTCAATGGTATGGGCACCGGCATCGTCCTCGATTCCCGCGGTTACATCGTTACGAACTTCCACGTAGTGGACGACGTGCAATCCTTGCGGGTGCGGCTGTGCGACGGCACCAACTGCCCTGCCCGAGTGATCGCCCTCGATAAAGAAAACGATCTCGCCCTCATCAAGATTGAGCCACCGAAGCCGCTTCCCACGGTCGCCCTCGGAACTTCGCAGGATCTCATGCTGGCGGAAAAAGTGTTCGCCATCGGCAACGCCTACGGGTACGAGCATACCGTTACCGTCGGTCACGTCTCGGCGATGAAGCGCGATGTCACGTTGAACAAGGAAATCTCGTACCGCAGCCTCATTCAAACACAAACTCCGATCAACCCCGGCAACAGCGGCGGCCCGTTGTTCAACCGCTTGGGCGAAGTTGTGGGCGTGAACGTGGCCATCCGCGCGGGGGCGCAGAACATCGCGTTCGCCATCCCCGTGGACACTATGATCGCACGTTCCGCCGACATGCTGAGCGGCCGCAAGAAATCCGGGGCGAAGCACGGCTTGACCTTCGCCGACAAACACGAACGCACCACGGAAGACGGCCCGTTGAAACGCTGGTTGGAAGTGGCCCGCACCGATTCCGACTCCGGTGCGATCAAAGCCGGCGACGTGATCGAGAAGGTCGGCGAGATGACGGTGTTCACGAGCTTGGATTTTGAACGCGGCCTCGTGGAACGTACCGGTGCCACCAAGGTTCAAATCCGCCGGGATGGCAACGCGATGGAAGTGGAACTGGCAACGAGCGCCGTAGTGGAACGGGCCGCAGCGACGGGGAACGCGGCCGAGTTGCTCATGGTCAAGCTGGGAATCAAGGCGTTACCGGTGGGGGCGAACTTGGTGAGCACCGCCGATAAGCAACTCCGCGGTGGCCTGTGGCTTTCGGAAGTTGTGGCGGGCGGGGCTGCAAATAAAGCGGGCCTGCAGCGGGGGGATATCCTCCTCGGCCTGCACCAATGGGAGGCCCTCACGCTCGACAACGTGACTTATGTGCTGCAACACAAGGATTTGGCGACCTTCAACCCCATGAAGGTGTTCTTCGTTCGGGATGGCCGCGTCCGCGAAGGGGTGATGACGATCGCGGAGTGAATATTCGGAATTTCCCTCAAGCTTCGCCATCCCGATAGCCGATACATCCGGTGTTGTTTCACCAACCCACGGATGGACTTGCAATGCGTCGATTTCTCATTCTCACGACGGTCGTCGGTTTCGCAGGTCTCGCTGGCTTGGGTTGCAAGAACGCTACCCACGGCCGTTGCGATTGCCAGTACGATCCGGCCAACACCCAACTCTCCGCCCCGAGCAACCCCTACCCCACGGTAGGAACCCCGGTGTCCAGTTCGCCCAAGACGATGGCCGCCCCGCCGATGGGCAGCACTGTGCCCGCCCCGGCTGTGATGCCGATGTCGAAAGACAAGAACTAATCCGAACGATGGAACCATGGGAAGGGGGAACCCCGGCATGGATGCTAGGGTTCTTCCGTTTTCGGACCGCGTTTGCGTTCGCCGATGAGCGCGATCACCAAGGCTGCGGTGATGAGTAAGAATGCCAAAGTGTGGCTTCCGTAAGCGAGCGCTTCATCCTGCCATTTTTCCGGGAACGCCCCCGGCGCGAACATCAATAGCAAAGCCACGGCACACATCGCTACCAAGTACCCTCGAATGCGACTGCGAACGATCTCGGCTACGATCACCGCGAACGGGAGTATCAGCGTGGTCGCGTGATGCTTCCACGTCCGCTCGCTGAAGAGCAGCATCCCCAGCATGACAAATGCGCATTCCGCCGCGAGTGCAATCCCTTGCCGTTTCCCGAATGGCCCGGCCACGGCTTGTTGGCAGAGGAGCAGTACGCCGAGAACCCACGCCAATTGGCATACCTGCACGATCCTCTTGGCCCCTTTCGGGCCGAGGTCAATGAGCGTATGAAACTTCGCCGGGATCGGCTGGTTGTCTTCGTCCCATGCTATGGTCGAAGGATTGTTCGTGAACAAGCGATAGACGATACCGGGGATCGATTGGTTGGCGTGCTCGCTGGTGACAACGCCATCCACAAGGAACGGCTTCGCCATCGTGGTGAACCAACTCTCCGTCAATTCGGTCGTGCGTTGGAAACCCAAGATTGCCCCCGGAACGACGTACAACCACAAACCCAATCCCACAACGGTGGCGGCGAGTACCTTCCCGCCCCCACTCCACGCTTCGCTGATGATCGAACGTTTCGCGGAGAATGCTTGCCAAGCGCTCCATGTCGTTTTCCAACCGAAGTACGCCACAAACAGCATGGGCGTGAGCTTGCACGCGATGGCGAGGCTCAGCACCAACCCGCTGGCGAAATCCCATTTTCGGCGGAAGCATTCCAACGAAGCGAAGACGAGGAACGCGATGAAGATATTCACATTGCCGTGCGAGAGATCGCCCAGGATCGGGTGCAGCGATAACACGCAAGCGGCAATCGCCCCGTAGAGCGGATAACGGCTCCCCGGCTCGGCGACCAAGCGGAAGGCCCAGAACGCCATCACCCCCACCATCGCCATTTTGGCGAACAACCACGCGAGGCTGCCCGCCGTGGGCGGCAGGGCCATGAGTGGGGAGAGTACGAGCGCCATGATCGGCGGGTTCGGATAGTTGTGTGTCCGATAGATATCCACACCGCGGTGGAGATCGTGAACTTGATTCCGCCAGCGGAGAAATGCGGTGCGGGTGAACGTACCGAGGCGATCGGGCGTTTCAGTTTTCTTGACGTACCGCAGGGTGGTGGTCACGGCGAGCGCGGCGATCAGAACGACGAACGCGGCGAGGATCGTCCGGCGGAGTACAGGTGAATCTTGCAT
>JBBQWA010000061.1:0-16901 GCA_038211045.1 Gemmatales bacterium | reverse complement strand
GGTATTCTTCACACAAAGTTCCAACGCCGCACGCGATGCCACGGGGCGATTGAGGATCAACTCGTTGCGGGCGATCATTTCGTAGGTTTGCGCGAGTTGGTCGGTCGCCTCGGCGGGGTAAGCATCGGCCGCCTTGCGATAGAGGAGGAGCGCCCCGATCACTTCGCCTTCAGATTGGCGGAACAATCCGCGGAGCAGGTAGCCCATGGGGAAATCGGGTTGCAGCTCGAAGGCCTTGGCGAGCACTTCCTCGGCTTTATCGATTTGCCCTTCACGGAAGAGGATGTGGGCGTAGTAGCCGAAGCATTGGGGTTGCTTGGGGTTCTCTTTGATGAGCATTTCCATCATGCGCAGGGCGTTTTCGAGTTGGCCCTGTTCGTACATCGCCAAGCCTTGTTCGATCTTATCCCAATAGGCGCTGCAGCACCATTTGAACTTCTTGCCGCTGCCGCAGGGGCAGTTGTCGTACGGGTTGGGAGCCATATTCGATTCCGATGTCGATGTTGGGAGCGGAAAGCCGAGGGACATCGTCCCCCGGGCTGCGATCGACGTGGGGACACCGTCCCCCCGCTTTCGGCGTTCGTTCCGCCCCCCTGTATACGGTTAACAGGGCGTTCAGAACAGGATATGGGTTGCGGGGGGGGCTGAAAACGGTGGCGATAGCGTTTGACACGGGGCGGAGGCGTTCTAAGTTTGCGCGGAATAATAGTTTCCACCGCACAAACGACCCGTCGAACCCCCGTCCGCAGTTGCGGTTTCGGCCCGTTCGACCCGACTTCAAGGACTCCGACCGATGGTGACCAACGACTTGGGCGCTTGCGAGTGGTTCGTCTGGGATCTCCGCCGCAGCGCGTTGATCGACCGAGGCCAACTCGATCAAATCGTCAGCGAATTTTTGAAACGCAACCCGAGGGCGGAAGCCCCCGCGCTCGCCGATTATTTGGTGCAGCAGGGCACGCTCACGCAGTTCCAAGCGGATCGCATTCTTAACAGCAAATCGGCCGGGTTGGTGCTCGGGCCGTACATCCTCTTGGATGCCATCGGCACCGGAAGTATGGGCCAGGTGTTCAAAGCAAGTTCCAAGAACGACAACAACCACTACGCCGTGAAGGTATTGCCCCGCCGTAGCATGTGGAACGTGCGGTTGGCCCGCCGTCAAGTGCGTTCGTTCAGCCAGTTCAACCATCCCGCCGTGGTTCCGTTCGTGGATGTCGGCACCGCCGGGGGCTTGCACTTCTTGGCGTGGCCGCTCGTGGAAGGCCAAACCCTCGAATATACCGTTACGCAACACGGGCGTTTGCCGTCGGGCCAATCGGCCCAGATCGGTGTGCAAATCGCCCAAGGGATGCACGCGGCCCACTCCAACAGCATCTTCCACGGTTTGGTGAAGCCTTCCAACATCATGCTCGGTTCGGACAACCAAGCCCGCATCCTCGATTTCGGTATCGGTTCGCTCCTCGTGGAAAACGAAGGCGAATCGCTCGTGGATACCATGAGCACCGCGAACACGCTCACCAGCGGCCTCGATTGTAGCGCCCCGGAAAGTGTGATGGATCCCACGAACCGCACCCCCGCCGGGGATCAGTATAGCCTCGGTTGCACGCTGTACTACTGCCTCACCGGCCGCGTACCGTTCCCCGAAGGTAGCGCCGTAGAAAAGATGATGGCCCACCAATCGAAGGATCCGCAAGACATCCGCGATTTCGCCCCGGAATGCCCGGACGGCCTCATTCAAGTGGTACTGCGATTGATGGAGAAGAAACCCGAAGACCGTTTCTCGGGGATGGATGAAGTGGTCGAAGCGTTGGAACCTTACTTGGGCGAATACGCGATGGAAGCCGCCCAGGCAATGGTCGGTGCCGCGGCGGGCGGCGGTTCACGCGGACGGATGAACCCGGTTGGTGGAGGGGGCACTTCGCGGCCCGGAGGTGGTCGAAGCTCGTTCGCACCGGTCAGCCAGCCCGTTCAGACGCCGGTTCCCCAACGCCCCGCATCGAATGTCCCACCGCCCCGCGTCTCGGCACAACGACCCGCCGCACCGTCGCTACCTTCGATGCGAGGCGGCCCCTCGGCTCCGAACCGTGCTCCGGTTCTCCCCGGCCGCCAATCGTTTGCACAGCAAATACCGCAACAAGAGGATGAAGTGCCGTTGACCGCGGCGCCGCCTTCCCAATTCCCGGATGCTTCCCGGCTCAGTACCAATTGGTCCAAGGGCGATCCGGATGCCAAGCAATCCCAGGCGTTCGGAACCGCCGGGTTGGCCGCCGCCGCACTCACGTTGGCCGTGCTGGTGTATCTCGGCTTCAAACTGCTCTTCTTGGATCAGGAATAATGCGAAAGGGGTGCGGCAAAAATTTCTGGCGGTTGTCCTTACCCGCCGAAACCTTCGGTTTCGACTACCAGCGTCATTCCAATGGGAATTTGAACCCATTTGTGCCTCCGCACCCAGAGCACAAACCCCCACCCGAAGATCGAACGCTTCCAACGTATTGGCAATGCTTTAAGGCAGAAGCGACGCTCAAGCCGACTTTTGTGCCCTCAGTTCCGCCCACCTACCCCTCCCTGGGCACAATCGCATCGACTGTCGAGTAATTCGACGGCAAATCATGAAATATCGACAAATTGCAACAGCCAGACGCACCCATGAGGGGGAGGTCGTTGGTCGAGCGGAGCCAGTACGGCGGGGGGGGGTGCCAGAAAAATTTGCCAGACCCATGCGAAAGGTAGGTCGCCATTTAACCTCGCACCCTGAATGCAACGCACTCTCCAATTTTCTATGCCCGATGACATTCCAGCCGTTCGGCGAGATGGCTGTAATTGATGAGCAATTAATATGTTGCAAGGGTTTGCAAGATCGTTCCCGGAGGGGACGAAATCCAAGCTCTTCCGCGAACCACCCCCTCCATAAACGTCGCTGAGAATCTTCCATCGGCCATTCGGCGGCTTTGTCGTTCCGTATAATCTCCGAGTGCCGAAGTCCATCGCCATTCTCGGTTCCACCGGTTCCATCGGTACCAGCACGCTGGACGTGGCGGAAGCGTTGCCGGATGAGATTCACGTCGTCGGGTTGGTTGCCCATCGCCAATGGGAAATGCTCCTCAACCAATGTTGGAAGTTCCGCCCGCGTATAGCAATCCTTACGGACAGGGAAGCGTTTCTCCGAGCGGAATTGGCCGAGTTCCCCAAAGAGACACAACTCCAATTCGGCGAGGATGCCGCGTGCTCATTGGTGCAGTCCACCGATATTGAAATCGTTGTATCTGCGGTGGTCGGAGCGGCCGGGCTGAACGGAACGTGGGCGGCGCTCGAAGCGGGGAAGACGGTCGCGCTCGCCAATAAGGAAACGCTGGTTCTCGCCGGTCAACTGGTGATGGAACTCGCGGCCCGCCGCGGGGCCAAGCTGCTCCCTGTGGATAGCGAACACTCCGCGATCTTTCAGGCGCTCTGCGGGGCTAAGCCACACGAAGTCGCACGGGTGGTTCTCACCGCCAGCGGGGGCCCTTTCCGTGGGAAAACGGCGTCGGAACTCGCCGGGGTCACCCCCGAACAGGCGTTGAAACATCCGACGTGGGTGATGGGCCGGAAAATTACCATCGATTCCGCCACGCTCATGAACAAAGCCCTCGAAGTGATCGAAGCCCGTTGGCTCTTCGATTTGCGGGCCGATCAGATCGATGCCATCGTCCACCCCGAATCGATCGTACATTCGTTCGTCGAATTCACCGACGGTTCCACGTTGGCTCAACTCTCCCCGCCGGATATGAAGTTGCCAATTCAGTATGCTTTAACATATCCGGAGAGAATCTCCGGGCCGGCCAAGCGAATCCAATGGAGTGAGCTTCGCGGCCTCACCTTCGAGCCGCCCGACCGAGAAACGTTTCGATCGCTCGGTTTGGGTTTTGAAGTTGCCGCGAAGGGCGGCACCTGCGGGGCGGTGTTGAACGCCGCGAACGAGGCTGCCGTGGCTCGGTTTTTGAACCGGGAGATCGGTTTCCTCGATATTGCCGAGGCCTGCCGTGCGGCCTTGGATCACCATACGTACGATCCCACGCCGACGATTCCGGGGCTATTGGCCCAAGATCGTTGGGCGCGACAGGAGGTAGCCCGTTGGATTCCCAGTTGAACCCCATCGATTCGACCATCCCCATTCCCCGAGGCCGAGAAACCCTGCGCGGCTGGTTCCGCCAGAACGGCTTGCAGTTGGGGTTGCTCGTCGCCGTGGTCGTACTCGTGTGTCGCTTTCTGCAACCGCTCGATGTACTCCTCGCCGGGTTGGGGCTTAGCCTCATCATCTTCTTGCACGAACTCGGCCACTTCTTGGCCGCCAAGGCGTGCAACGTCCACGTTCGCACTTTCAGTATCGGGTTCGGGCCGCCCCTGCCATTCTGCCAATACAAATACGGCGAAACCACTTACAAGCTCGGCATGATCCCGCTCGGCGGCTTCGTGGCCATGGTCGGCGAGAACACCGGCGAAACCGATGGCGAAGCCAAAGCCGACGACCGCGACGACGATCCCCGCAACTTCAAGAACAAGACCGTACCGCAGCGGATGCTCATCATTTCGGCCGGCGTCATTATGAATTTGATCCTCGCGGCCATCTGCTTCATTGTCGCCTACATGAACGGCGTGGAAGAGAAACCGGCCATCATCGAGAATATCGAACCCGGCTCGGCGATCTGGAGAGCCGGGATTCACACCGGCACCGAGATCACGCAGTTAAACGGCACGAAGGACCTCTGGTTCGACGACGTCAAGCCGTATGTGATGGCGACCCAAAAGGCTGAAACGGTCACGATCTCGACGAAATATGCTGGGATCGAGGAAACCCGCATGATCGAACCGCTGAAAAGCGAAGACGCCTTCTTCCCCCAACTCGGTTTCACCTCGCCTTCGAGTACGACGCTACTCGCCAGCCGCCGCGATGCGATGCCCCCGTATCTGCCGGGTAGCCCCCCGTCCCAAGCCGCGAACGCCGATGGCAGTAGTAACGGCTTCATGGGTGGCGATACGATCCTCGCCATGAGCGATCCCCGCGAACCTCAGAAGCTCACGCCGCTCGATGGCGGCGAGTGGAACGTTCCGCATTTCGATCTCTCAAAGCGTTTAACGATATTGGCCGGGAAGCCGGTGAAGTACCGGGTGAAACGGGCCACGGGAGATACCGCCGAACTCGTGGTGCCCCCCGCATTCCACAAAGACACCGGCTTGCGAATGAAGATGGGGCCGATCGTAGCGCTGCGCAACAATTCCTCCGCCGCGAACGCCGATATCAAAGTACGCCAGATCGATGGGAGCAAAGAAATCGAACCGGGCGACCGGATCGTTTCCGTGGAACTCACCGAGTTGGACGGCTCGAGGATTTTCTACTCCGTGGATCCGAAAGCCACGCCGCCGGAACCGATGATGTCGGTCGATCTCTTGGGCGGTGCGGTCGGTGCATCCACGGCTACGTTCAACATCCCGGCGAAGCTCAAGGTGAAAGTCGAATTGCTCGATCCGTTGAAACTTCCATTCAACATGAATCGGTGGTCCGAGCGAACCGCAAGCGTTGCGAACCGCAGCGTCCGCCTCACAATATTGAGGCACATCGATCACACCGAGAAGCCGGTGACGCTCAACCTCCCTTGGGACGACGCCTACCGCGAAGAAATCGGTTTGGTGCTGCAATCGACGCCGCTGCCGTTGGGCGGCCTCGGCTTGGCCTACCGCGTGACCGCCGAGGTGAACCACGTGATTCCCGATTCCCCCGCGTCCCGCGCGGGGATTCTTCCGGGGGACGTGATCGTATCGGCAAACTTCAAACGCAACGATCCCGAGAAGGGGGAAATCGCCGGGAAGGATGAGCCGGTGGAAGAAAAACCGGGGGGCGAACCGAAGCTGAAATTGATGCGTTGGGCGTACCTCGATTACACGCTCCAACAAATGCCACCGCACAAGATGAACCTCATCATCGATCGCGCCGGGCAAGAAGTGAAGGTGAACGATCTCGCGGCCTTGGAAGATCCGAGCTTTCCAATCCCGGCGAAAGGCTTGGCATTCCGCGAAGAATTCCGATTGCAAAAGGCCGAGAGCGTGGGCGAAGCCCTCGAAATGGGCTACCGCCGCACGGTGCGGGCGATCCGCGCCACTTACCAAGGGTTGTACGGCATGGTGTTCGGCCGCATCTCTGTGAAGATGATGAGCGGGCCGATCACGCTCGCACGGGCTTCCTACGTTCTCGCCGGGCAAGATATCTGGAAATTGGTGTTGCTCGTGGGCTTGATCAGTATCAACTTGGCGGTGGTGAACTTCCTGCCGATTCCCGTGCTCGACGGCGGCCACATGGTGTTCCTCATTTACGAGGGGATCTTCCGCAAGCCCGCCCCGGAGATCGTGCAAGTGATTCTCACTTGGGCCGGGTTGTTCGCGGTGCTCGGGCTGATGCTCTTCACCATCGGATTGGATTTGAAGCGGGTCTGGGATCAATTCATCGGGTAACCGGGGGGAGTTTGCGGGTCGAGGGGAAGCGTTCGCCTGCGAATGCGGCGAGTTCGAACTTACCGCCGATTCGCACCAACTCGGGTGTGAAATTCAGCGCATACTCGCCGGCCCGGAAATCCGCAGGCCTAGCGTTGGCCAGCGCCGTGGCATTCCCCGTGATGGAACCACGCCCATGAGACAGATCTTCTACGCTTCTTTATTGGCCCTCGCGGCCACGGTGTCGAACACCTCGGGCGTCCAGGCCCAAGCGCCCGGCTACGCCGACGGTGGTGTTTACGGTGCCGGTTCCGCCAACGGCGGAAGTTACGGCGGCGGCGGTTCCTCGGGGGGCGGGTACTACCGCCAATCGATGTATGGTGGCAGCCCCGCCCCGTTCTACGGGCCGTTCGGGTTCGCCATGCGGATGTATCCCCTGATCCACTTCCACGGGCCTCTGGTGAACTACGGCCCATACGAAGGGTATTACCCGTTCCAACCCGATGGACCTTGGACATCCGATTTGAAGTACAACGGCCCGCCGATTCCAAAACACTCACATTTTGGGGATCAATCCGGGGCTACGGGTTGGATTTGGGGCAGCCATTCGCACGGTTGGGGCCACTACTCGTTGGCCACGTTCCACAACATCGGCCTCCGTACCCATCCGTTTAAGCACCGTTGTAGCACTTGCTCAGCATCCGCCGGAACCTCGTCGGATGTGGTTGCCGTGGCGAACATCGTGACGGTACCGGTTGTGCGGGAACGGTAATCTGGAAGTTGTCGGAAGGTGCCGGTCGAAACAGTTCGACCGGCGCGAATTCGTCGAACGCGTCCGGAACCCTCTTCGATCCGTTTGGCGAACCCGAGATTATCGGACATGATTGTCTTGCACTCGGAGCGCACTCGCAGGGATGTGCGCCAATACCCCACGGAAGGATCGCCCGAGCATACCCATGAAACAGTTACTCATTCTCGCCGCAGTCGCAGCCAGTGTCGCATTCGGTGCCATCGAGGCTTCGGCCGCAGGGCACGCAAACCCGTTCAACGGAGCCAACAGCGGCTACGGAGGCGGCATCTTCAAGAAACAACCACTCCCGGCGTTCCAAGCCGCCCCGTGGTACTTGTACTTCCCTTACAACGCCCACTTCCAACCGCCTTCGCCGATGTACAACGCCCCTTCGTACGGCCCGCCTTCCGCCGGCTACGGTGCGGGCATGGCGAACCCGTACTTCCCCCAACCGGGCTACATGGCACCGGCACCGGCACCCGCTCCGGCGAAATAACCCGAACGTAACAATCGTTCCCACGGCCCGCAATTGCGGGCCGTTTGGCATTTTACAGCCCACTTCCTCGGCTATAATCTCTACACCTACCATCTCGCCTGTCCGGTCGGAGTTCCCCCATGAGTCACCCCCTCGGCATTCTCGCCCCCATCGGCGGCGGTGATCCCATACCACTCACATCCACGGTGCTCACCATTGGTAGGCGGCCATCGTGCGACATCTGTTTGAACTACCCAAACGTGTCCGGAGTGCATTGCGAATTGAGTTTCAAAGGGGGAGTCTGGACCGTCCGCGATATGGGCAGCACGAACGGAACGAAAGTGAACGGCGAACGGGTACTGCAACTCCCTTTGCCACCCGGGGCCGAACTCGATATCTCCAAGAATCGCTACCGCATTCAATATTCGCTCCCGGCAGGGGTCGATTTGGAAGTCGCGGAGGGAGCAGAAGACGACATCTTCAGCAAATCCCTGCTAGAGAAAGCCGGGCTGGCCAAGCCGAAGAAATCGGGCAGCCGGAAGTAAACCCCGTGGAAATCATCAATGGCCGAAGCCAATCTCGTCGGTAAAGTCGCATTCGTGACCGGGGCATCCTCCGGGATCGGTCGTGCCACAGCGGAGGCACTGGCGAAAGCGGGGGCCGACGTCGCCCTCAATTATTTCTCCATGCCCGAGGCGGCCGAGGAAGCCGCGACGCACATCCGATCCCTCGGTCGCAAAGCCAAGCTCTACCCGGTGGATGTTTCCGATCAAACGGCCGTTGAAGCGATGGTCGCGGACATCGTAGCCACGTTCGGTGGCCTCGATGTGTTCGTTTCCTCCGCAGTGTATAGCGATCGCGAACCCTTCACTACCGCCAACATGACCGGGTTCCGCAAGACGATCGACGTGAGCATGTACGGAGCGTACTACTGCCTACGCGCAGCCAGCAACGCAATGATCGCTCAAGGGCGAGGCGGTTCGTCGGTCATCATCAGTTCCCCGCACGGCCAGATCGCGTTCCCCAATTGCATGGCCTACAACATGGCGAAGGCCGCGATCGACATGATGATGAAGACCGCCGCGACGGAACTGATGCCGCACCGGATCCGGGTGAACTGCGTCTACCCCGGTTGGACCGACACCCCCGGCGAGCGCAAATTCACGAGCGACGAAGCCTTGCAAAAGGCCGCCCCCGGCTTGCCGTGGGGCCGGTTGGCGCAACCGGAAGAGATGGCCCGCGCCGCACTGTTCCTGGCCGACCCGGCCAGCGATTACATTACCGGCACGATACTGCATGTGGATGGCGGGCTGTTCCTGCCGTGGTGGAGCAAGCGGGCGAGCGGGGAGTTGTAGAATCACTCATGGGCAATTTGGGTCGAACTGGAGAACTTTCATGTTTTTCGTGGTCAAGGACCGGCTGTACGGGCGGGATGAATTCGTTTTCTCTGTTGCAAACCCGAGAGACGATGGCTACACCGCGCCACTGTTCGACGACCAAGCGGAACTTGTTTACGACATGTCCCGCGTGCATCGTTGGCCGCAAGGCACGCCACGCCCGTCCCCCGAACTTGGGCGAGATTCAAGGGATCCTCATCGTTACCAAGTCTTCCGGGATTCCGAAGAACGTTCCGCAGCAGGCTTCCATCTGGTTGGCAACAGTACCCCTACTGTTGTGAATTCTTGGCCCGAATACGTTCGGCGCTACAAACCGAAACCGGAGGACCTAGCCAACATACCGCAGGACGACTTCTTGCAGAACATCGAGAGGTTTGATTCCGCAGCCGCCCTCCGGAATCAACGCGATCCCAACCCAGAGCCTTTGCCTGGCAGCCCGCCTGACCATGTTGCGGCTTGGATTGCCAAACAGCATATGGGTGCAGATGGAGGAATAAGCGAAGTCTGCTACCTGCCGCATGATTCCCCCCCGAATGAAATCCGCTTGCTCGAGGTCAGCGAACTCTTTACGAAGGATCATTCTGAAATCGAACCGTTTGACTATGCCCTGAAAGTGGCTGGGCAGGCATTCAAGCTTTACGTCGCGGATGTTTCCCGTGCCCAGCTCTCGGACATTCGGCGAGATCCTTCGAAACTACCCGAGGGTTGGTCTACCGTGGGTGCCAAGTCTTGGGGGCGGGGTGAATGAACGAGACACAACGCCTATTCCTGGCCCAAGCGAGATCGGCGTTCGAGGTGTTTGAATTGCTCCGCAGTGGATCGTTACTGCACCATTGCCACGCACTTCACTACCTTCAGATGGCTACCGAACTTTTGGGAAAGGCCAGTTCCGCGAAGTACGGCGATGTCAAACCTTCCCACAAGGCTTTGGTTTCGTTCCTTCGCAGTCTTTCGACAAACCCTGCTGCCCAGAAACAATTGGGATATTCCGGACAGAATGAAAGTTGGAAACATACGATCCGGAAGTCCATTCCGCTTGCAAACGAGTTGCAAATGCTGGCACCAGCTTTGGCAGGTGACGGACCGAATCCGGAGTATCCTTGGCCGCTTGTTTCTCCGAAGGTCGCTCCGTGTGAGTTCGACTTTCCGATCTGGAAACAGTTTCAGGACACGTCCGGACGTGCATTCGTTGCGCTGTTGAGGAAACTGTTCTCCGTCGCACACGAATACTTGTAACACATCACCCCTTCTTCCCGGCCCATTTGCCCTTCCCTCGCTTGGGCTTCGCCTGCGGCGTTGCGACTGTTTCCCCCTTGAGCTTTGCGATCTTATCCCGAAGGTTGGCGGCGCGTTCGAAATCGAGGTTCTGGGCCGCTTCCAGCATCTCGGCGTGCAACTGCTCCATGAACTCGGCGGTCACGTAATCCTGTTCCTTCACGCCGGCCGCTTCTTGGGCCATGATGTGCGCCGCCGATTCCTCTTCGATGGCGTTCAGAATCGAACTTTGCACAGTCTTCGGCGTGATGCCGTGCTCTAGGTTATAAGCGAGTTGTATGTCCCTGCGGCGATTGGTTTCCCCGATGGCCCGGCTCATCGAATTGGTCACCCGGTCGCCGTAGAGGATCACCTCGGCGTTCACGTTGCGGGCCGCTCGGCCCATCGTTTGGATCAAGCTCTTATCCGAACGCAGGAAGCCCTCCTTGTCCGCATCGAGGATCGCCACCAGCGATACCTCCGGAAGGTCGAGACCTTCCCGCAAGAGGTTCACGCCCACGAGAACATCGAAAGCCCCCTGCCGCAGTTCGCGCAACACAGCGATCCGCTCGATGGCGTCGAGTTCGCTGTGCAACCATTTGCAGCGGAGATTGGTTTCCTTGAAGTAGTTCGTGAGGTCCTCGGCCATGCGTTTGGTCAGCACCGTCACGAGAGTGCGTTCCTGTTTCTGCGCCCGCAGGGCGATCTCCTTTTCCAAATCCTTTACCTGCCCTTTGGCCGGTCGCACGTGAATGATCGGATCGACCAAACCGGTCGGGCGGATCACCTGTTCGACGATCTCGCCGCCCGCCCGTTCCAGTTCGAACGCCGCCGGCGTAGCGCTCAGGCAGAGGACGCGCGTCAATCGTTTCTCGAATTCATCGAACTTCAACGGGCGGTTGTCCATCGCGCTGGGCAGGCGGAAGCCGTGTTCGACGAGCGTGGTCTTGCGGGCCGTGTCGCCGAAGTACATGCCGCGCACTTGGGGGATCGAAACGTGCGATTCATCGATCACGAGCAGGTAATCTTCGGGGAAGAAGTCGAGGAGCGTGAAGGGCGGTTCGCCCGGCAGGCGGCCGGTGAACCAACGCGAATAGTTTTCGATGCCCGAGCAGTATCCCACTTCGCGGAGCATATCCAAGTCATAGCGGCAGCGGGCCTTCAACCGTTCGGCTTCGAGTAACTTGCCCTCGGCCTTCAATTGTCCGAGGCGCAGGCCGAGTTCTTCTTCGATGCCGATGACGGCTTCGCGCACGCGTTCCTCGGATGTGACGAAGTGCTTCGCGGGATAAACGTAGAGTTCATCGAGCGTGCGGATCACTTCGCCGGTGACAGTGTGGATGACGGCGAGGTTTTCGACCTCGTCGCCAAAAAGTTCGATGCGGTAAGCGAGTTCCTCGGTCGCGGGCCAGAGTTCGATGGTATCGCCGCGGACGCGGAACTTGCCGCGTTCAAAGGCGATGTCGTTCCGTTGGTATTGGATGTCGATCAGTTTGAGGAGGAGTTTGTCCCGTTCGATCACCTCGCCCTTGGAGAGATACACGATCATTCGCTTGTATTCTGCAGGCGAACCGAGGCCGTAAATGCAGCTCACGGAGGCGACGATGATAACGTCCTCCCGCGTGGCCAATGCCGCGGTCGCGGCGAGCCGAAGGCGGTCGATATTCTCGTTGATGCTCGAATCTTTTTCGATGTAGATATCGCGCTGCGGGATGTACGCTTCCGGCTGGTAATAATCGTAATAGCTCACGAAGTAACAGACGGCGTTGTGCGGAAAGAAGGATTTGAACTCTTTATAAAGCTGGGCCGCGAGCGTTTTATTGTGGGCCAGAACGAGCGTGGGCTTGCCGACCTGCGCTATGATGTTCGAGGCGGTGAACGTTTTGCCGGTGCCGGTGGCACCGAGTAACACTTGGAATTTCTTGCCAGAATCGAAGCCCTGCATCAACTCGGCAATGGCCTTGGGCTGATCCCCGGCGGGGGAATATTCGGATACGAGTTCGAACTTCTGCATCGGTGAAACCTCGGCTTGCGGATACTGTTCAATTGTATCCGGCAAGCCGTGCCGTGGCTCTCGGTTGCTATACTGATAATGTGCATCGGAGGATGGAGCATGCGGTCTTTTTGTATCGTGGTCGTTACTTTCATCGGCATCAACATTTCTAACGCCGCAGAGCCGACAGCCGCAGAGCGCGGCAAGAAAGCCCTCGAAACCACGGCGTTCATCAAAGCGTTCTGGCCGATCCCCGCTTACAACGCGGCTTGGAAAAGTTGGGGCGTGAAGGAGAAACCCGCCGAGTATGCCAAAGCCTTCCGCGAACGCTACGGGTTGCACGAAGCCCCCTACGAAAACGGCGAATTGCCGATGGGCCTCCGCAAAGCCGATTACCTCCTCGGCAAGGGCATAGGCATCGACTGCATGACTTGCCACGGCGGCAGCATCGCGGGCAAGAGCATCGTCGGCCTCGGCAACTCCTCGTTGGATATTCATTCGCTCTTCCAAGAAATGGCCATCGCTTCCAACGCACCGCCCAAGCTGCCGTTCGCGTTCAGCCGAGCGAGGGGCACCAATGAAGCCGGGGCGTTCTCCGTGTACCTCCTCGGCTATCGCACCCCGGAGTTGAACCTTTCCCCCGTTTACCGCGATCTCGGATTGAATGACGATAGTTGCGAAGACGTTCCCGCGTGGTGGTTGCTCAAGAAGAAGAAAACGATGTACTACGTCGGTGCGACCGATGCCCGCAGCGTCCGCAGCATCATGCAGTTTATGATGCACCCACTCACGGCCCCGGCGGATTTCAACAAGGCCGAGCCGGCGTTCCAAGATGCGCTCGAATATCTACTGAGCATCGAACCGCCCAACTACCCGTACCCGATCGATCATGCCAAAGTGGCCGAGGGCGGAAAACTCTTCTCCGCGAACTGCTCGAGTTGCCACGGAACCTACGGCGAGAAATGGAGCTACCCGAACAAGATCGTGGCGATCGACAAGATCGGTACGGATCGCAAACGCTTCGACAACATCGGAGCCAAGTTCGGCGAAGCCTACAACGCCAGTTGGTTCGCCAAGGAAGGCACCGGCAAGCCGGTGAAGCCGACCGTCGGGTATCAGGCCCCGCCCCTCGATGGCATTTGGGCCACGGCCCCGTACTTCCACAACGGCAGCGTGCCCACGCTCGAAGGCGTACTGAACAGCACGACTCGCCCCAAAGTGTTTACGCGTAGCTTCGGTACATCGGAAGACGATTACGACAAAACGAAGATCGGCTGGAAGGTGAAGGAAGCACCCGCGATCGAACCGTCGGCGAACGGCCATGAACTCCGAAAGGTGTACGACACCACCCAACCGGGGCGCGGCAACGGTGGCCACACCTACGGCGATGGCCTCACGGCCGAGGAACGTGCCGCCGTGATCGAGTATCTGAAAACGCTTTGATTTTCCAAAGCTACAATACCCGTCCCGTCTCCAAGGAGTTTTCGATGACACGTTTGCTTTCTGGCATCCTGGCCGTTCTCACTTTCACGGGCATGGCCTTGGCCATCGATCCGCCGAACGATCCGCCCGCCAAGCCGCAGATCGGCCACATGGTCTTCTTCAAGTTGAAGGAGAATTCCGCCGAGAACCAAGCGAAGCTCGTCGCCGCGTGCAAGAAGTACTTGAGCATCCACGAAGGAACCGTGTACTTCTCCACAGGTGCCCGCGGCAAGGATTTCAAACGCGATGTGAACGATCAAGATTGGGATGTGGCGTTGCATTTGGTGTTCGTGAACAAGGGCTTCCACGATAAATACTCCGATCACCCGGAGCATCTGAAGTTTATCGACGAGAACAAATCGAATTGGGAAAAGGTGCGGGTTTTCGATTCGGAAGTGCGACCGATCGAGAAGAAGTGAAATGAGAAAAAGCCCACCCGTTGCAAAGGGTGGGCTTTTTGGTTTACTTGCCCTTCTTCTGCAGCACGACCTTCGTCTTGGTTTCGACGACCGCGGCGACCTTGCCGTGGCGCGAGGTCATCTTGTTGGTCGGGCGTACCATCATTAACGCGCCGTTGAAGCCGGGGATGCCGCCGCGGACGAGAATCGTATTGTTCTCGTTGTCGATCTTGATGATTTTCAAATTGCGGATGGTGATGCGGGTGTTGCCGTACTGCCCCGACTTCTTCATCCCCTTCTTCGGGCGACCGGAACCCCGGTTGCTGGCGAGCGAGGAGTTGGAACCCCCTTGGCGGTGATTCTTCTTTGAGCCGTGCGCGGCGGGCAAACCGTCGAAGTTGTGCCGCTTCATCACCCCTTGGAAACCGCGGCCCTTGGAAGTGCCGATCACATCCACCGCGTGAACGCCCTTGAATACTTCGGCCACAGTGAGAACTTGCCCTACGGCCACTGTCGCTGTAGGAACGCGGAACTCGCGTACGTGTTTCTGCGGTTCACAGTCCGCCTTCGGCAGGAGTTGCACCCCTGCCTTGAGGCGACCGTCTTTACGCTTCGAGGCCAGCTTGCTGGCCACGTGCCCCTGTTCGGAGCGGCGGGCGTTCTTCCGCTTTTTGTCTTTGAAACCGAGTTGAACGGCGCTATAGCCGTCGACTTCGGTTGTTCGGATTTGCAGAACCGGGCATGGCCCGAGTTCGATGACGGTAACGGGTTCGGCGGAACCGTCGGCTTCGAAGACTTGCGTCATGCCGACTTTGAAGCCCAATAGGCCCAGAGCCATAAGAATATCCTCGGGCGGTGCGCCCGTTCGGAGGAATGATCCGACCCCTCGTCCAGCGTTGTGGTGCCCACTCGCGATGCGGTGGACGGCTGCGGTTCGATCGGTTCCCGAAATATCTCTTCGGGAATCGAAAATGATAGGGAATGGCGGGCCCGGCGGCCAGTTGTTAGTTCGCCGGCGGGGTTTGCGGCTCTTCCTCCTCCGGCTTCTTGCGAACGAGTTTGGACAAGCCGTAACCGGCACCGATGGCTACCAAAACCGCCAACGCGCCGCCGCCGAGCATCGTGAAATCCCGGCGGTTCAAGTCGAACATCGAACGCGCCTCCTGTTCGGCTTCCTCACCTTCTTCTGGAAGCTCGACCAACTCGACATTCACCATTTCGTTGGAAGGAAACGCCGAGGGGGAAAGCGGTGTGAGTACGAACGGTGCCGGGGTAGGTTTCAGCGGCGGCGGAACCGGTTTAGCATTTGGGGTGCTTTGGGGCTTGCTCGGCTTCGGTGGCGGGATCGGTTTCGCAGGAGCAGCAGCCACCACGGCGGGCAGCTCGAATGCCGATTCCGATTCCAGCCATTGTTTGAACGCCGGGAGAATCACCGAACTCTCCGCGGTGCCCCCTTGCTCGGGGAGGAACTGTTTGAGCGAATCGGCGGCGACCCGGGGGATTTGCGGGCGCTCGGCGGGATCCTTCTCCAACATCTTGGCCACGGCGGCACTCAGACCCGGCGGTACGAGCGGAACGAGTTCCCCCAACGGCTTCGGTTTCTCGGTCGCGTGTTTGACCATCTGGGCCATCACGTTCTTATCGACGAACGGCGGTCGCCCTGCCATGGCGTGGTACAGCACGCAGCCGAGGCTGTAGATATCGGCGCGGATGTCGGAAGTGCGTGCGTCGCGGGCTTGCTCCGGCGCGAGGTAATCCGGCGTGCCGAGGATCGTCCCTTCGCCCGTGAGGTTGAGGTCGCGCGTGGTCGGTGTATCTTCGTCGAACAATTCGCGGCCCAAGCCGATGTCGAGGATCTTCACCGTCGATTGCATCGTAGTATCTGGCTTCTTCCCCAATGGCGGCACGATCATCAGGTTCGCCGGTTTCAGATCGCGGTGAACCATCTTTTGTTCGTGCATGTGTTGCAGCCCATGCAAAGCTTGATACACGAGCCGCACCGCTTCGCCGACCGGCAGTTGCTTGCGTTTCTCCAAGATTTCATCGAGCGTTTCCCCTTCCAAATGCTCCATCACGATGAAGTGGGCCGAACCGGCCTGCGTGAGCTGGTACGCCCGCACAATGTTGGGATGGTCGAGTTGCGTGAGCAAACGGCCTTCGCGTTGGAACCGGCTGAGAGCCTGCGAATCCTTGGCTTTGGAACCGGGGAGAACCTTGAGTGCCACGAGTTGCCCGGAGGCGTGCCTGGCGAGGTAGACGCCCGCCGATTGACCGCTGCCGATGCGATCTTGGATCGTGTATCCGGCCATCAGGAAGCCATCGGAACGGCCGCGTTGAATCAGCTTCGCCTGGTATTCGGTGAGCTTCTGCTTGCGCTGGAGGTAACGGCGGAAGGAATCGACATCGGTTTCGCTGCCCTTGTGTTCGACCATCCAATGGTTGCGAAACCCCGCCGCTTCCGATTCGGTGAGGAGTTGGCTGCGGCCCACGGCCGCAACGTACTCGGTAACGGTTTCGATCGACGCTGCCATGAGGGTACCAGGAAATGTGGAACGGCTGCTGTAGGACGATCTGTGTTGACGCGATTCGGCAATCCATTGGCTGTCGGTGCGGTAGAAGCCTATTTCAGCGAACTGTTCTCGTCGGTAGGTGA
>JBBQWA010000060.1:0-16927 GCA_038211045.1 Gemmatales bacterium | reverse complement strand
AAAGGGAATTGGAAGTCACGCTCCGCGTTACTTGCGAACAACACCTCATGCTGTGCCGCGACTGCGTGGTCGTGATGGAAAGTTACCGTGCGACGATCACGTTCGGCAAGGCGATGAAATGTTCGAAACCGCTCGGCGCCGAATTTGAAGCGAAGCTGAGGAAGTTGCTCCGGTGAAACATGTTCTAAGATCTGCCACAGAGGGCACAGGGACGGCACAGAGACGAAAAAGGAAATCCCTAATGCCTTTCTTCTCTGTAACCTCTGTGTCTCTGTGGCAGATTCACCATTGCTTTGAGTCGAAACGATGCTCGGGCCGGATGCGGGCTTCCTGAGACCGATCTACGATTCCCCGGACGACGACGCCCCGCGATTGCTCTACGCGGACGTTCTCGACGAGGACAATGAAACTGCGCGCGCCGAATTCATTCGCATTCAACTCGCCCTCGCCAAACTCCCGGCCCACGATCGCCGACGCATCGAACTCACCCGGCGCGAGGATCGCTTGCTTTCGCACTATGCGGAGGAATGGGGGGCGCCGTTCCGTGGGTTGGCACTCGGGCCGGTGTTCCGCCGTGGCTTCGTGGAAAGCGTAAAGGTGAGCGCCCGGCAGTTCCTGAGCAACGCCGAACCGCTGTTCCACGCCGGGCCGATCCGCGAGGTTCACCTCATTGACGTGGGTAGCCATCTGCGGGCGGTATTGCAATCGCCGTGGTTGCGAAAGTTGAACAGCCTCGTGATCTTCGGCCAGCACTTAGGCGAACCTTTGGCCCGCGCCGTGGCCGAATGCGAACACCTGAAGAATCTCAAGCGGTTGCACGTGGCCCGCAACGAGATCGGCGATCGGGGCGTCGAGCAACTGGTGTACGCCCCGCTGCTCGGCCAACTCGATGATTTGGACGTCGGCGAGAACGAGATCGGCGAAGTGGGCGCCCGCATCCTCGCCAACGGCCCCCGGTTCACCGAGTTGAAACGGTTGGAACTCGGTGGCAACGCCATCGGCACCGCGGGCGCGGAGGCGCTTGCGGGCAGCGAACACTTGCCGAAGCTGCAACGCTTGGGCCTCGCCGGGAACCGCATCGGCGCCCCGTGGCCGCGCGGCAACGCTGCCCGTTCGCAACTCCTGCGCGTGGGTACACTCGATCTCGCCGGGAATAATTTGACGATGGAGGCACTGCGGGGAATGCTGCAACACGCCGGGCCTGCCTGGATCCGCGAACTCGACCTCGGCAATAACGATCTCGGCGACGACGGGGCGATGCTCTTGGCTCGCTCGGAATCGCTCGCCGGTTTGAAGGTGCTGAAAGTGACAAACAACGGCATCGGCGACGCCGGGCTGCGCGCCTTGGCGGAATCGCCGCACTTCGCCCGACTCACCGTGTTGGATGTCGGAAACAATCCCGCCGGGGACGAGGGCGTGCGTGCGATCGTCGATTCCCCACGCTTGGCGAACCTCCGCCACCTCGCCTGCCCCGCCATCGGTTTGAGCTTTCGCATGCGGTTGGCTCTGCACACCCGTTACCCGCACGCCCCCAGCGGGAATCTTTGAATCCGTTCCCGCGATTTCGCCATTCCATTTCCCTCTATAATTCCCACGGATCGATTTCTTTCCGGGTTCGCCATGAAGATCGTGAATTATCCGCACCCCGCGTTGCGGGCGAAGTGCAAGCCGCTCGCCGCCCTCGATGAAAGCGTGCGCACCGCCGCCGCCGAGATGTTGGAACTCATGTACCGCTACGAGGGTTTGGGCCTCGCCGCACCGCAAGTAACCCTCGATTACCAGATGATCGTGATGAACTTCGGCGGCGACTCGAACGAAAAGGAAAACGAACTCGTCGCCATCAACCCGGTAATCGTCGAAAGCAAGGGGCACTTCAAGGATCGCGAAGGCTGCCTCAGTTTCCCCAACCTGTACCAAGACATCCGGCGCTCGAAAACGGTGAAGGTGCAGTTCTATAAACTCGACGGCACGTTGAACGAAATGACGTGTTCCGACCTCGCCGCCCGCCTCTGGCAGCACGAAATCGACCACCTCCACGGCACGCTCTTCATCGACAAGATGGGCCCGCTCGCCCGCATGAACAGCGAACGCGACATCGAAGACTTCGTCGAAGATTTCAACAAGGATTTGAAGAAGGGCACTTGGCCCCCCGGCACCGAACCCAAGTTGTAGCGCGTTACCCGAGCGGCGGGCGTCGGTTGATTTTACCCTCTCCCTCGAAGGGAGAGGGTAAAAATAATACCCGCCGTTCGGGGATCAACAAACGAAGAAGCCGCGGGAGCGAACTCCCGCGGCTTTTCGTGTCGCCGTTGCCGGACGACGGAGGGGATCAAGTGTGGATCAATTCCACTTGGTCATTTCGAGCAACACATCCCGTTGGGTATCGGCGTTCGGGCCGACGTACAGGTGGAGGTGATCCTTGTCGATGTACACCACTTGCACCCGAGGCTTCTTCACGTACGTCGGGAACGGGATGCTCGACTGAATCAGTTCGTTGTAATAGATGCCGCATTCCCAGTGGCAGTGGTGCAGTTGGGCCATGCCAACGAGCGGGAAGAATCGGGGCGGATCGATCTTATCGACGATCCGATTCTTCACGATGGTGATGTCGTCGCGGAATTCTTCGTACACGAAGGGCACGCCCCGAATCTTCTGCGGCAGCGCCCGGAGCACTTCCCGATCGCTCGGGGCGTCTTCGCAGCGCGGTTCCGGGAAGCCGTCGCGGATCGGCGGCAGGATCGGCGTGCGAGTATCGTTGACGTTCTGATATTTGTCGGTCATTCGCTCGGCCGTCCAAGGTTGAACCAAGCAACCCGTGGCCAGAAGCGGCATCCAAGCCGCCGCGAACAACACCGCATTTCGTTTCCACCGGCTCATCGCAACCCCCTCGGTTCGCATTCCTTCCACCGGCCCCCCTGATCGGAGATACCCCCGAAGGCCAGAAATCGGGTGGCAACAGTCCGGTGATTCGCACCGAACAACCCGATTGTGCAAATGGTATCGGTCGAGCCAATCCTGCGGGTGAACGAAAAGTGCGAAAGTTTGCCGGACTAAACGATTCCGTCGGCGGGAAACCGCAACCGGATTCGCCCAAATCTCCCAAAGACACAAAAAGAGCCGCGTTCGACTTCGGGTTGGACTCACTGTGCGGGCGGTAGCGGCCGCCCCGTTTGCTGATTCCGCAGAACCGGAAGATCCTTACTGCCAAGAACACCGGGTACAGTCCTATAATCCCCTATGCGTTAATGAGCGCTTGTGGATTCTCACATCTATGGCTACACCGACTACCCGCGAAGAACTTTTGGAACTCCTGCGTAAGAGCGGGGTGCTGAAGCCGGACGCACTGCAGAAATTCCTTGATGAGCACCCGGAGCTGCCGAACGAACCCAAGGCGGTCGTTTCGCTGTTTCTCCAATCGAAGCTGCTTACCCCATTCCAAGCGAAACTCCTGCTCGCCGGGCGCTACAAAGGCTTTCGGTTGGGAGCGTACGTTCTGTTGGGACAATTGGGCCAAGGGGGAATGGGGGCGGTGTACCTCGCCGAGCACGATACGCTCCACCGCAAGGCGGCGATCAAAGTGCTGCCGCCGGGCGGGAACAAAATTACAGTCGAACGATTCTTGCGGGAAGCCCGGGCCGCCGCCGCGCTCGACCATCCGAACATCGTGCGAATGCACGACGTCGGCCGCGAGGGGGAAGTGCATTTCTTGGTGATGGAGTATGTCGAAGGCCAAACCTTGGACAAGCTCGTTTCTTCGAGCGCACCGCTCCCGGCGCAACGGGCCGTGGAATACGTCGCCCAAACCTGCGCCGGCTTGCAACACGCGTTCGAACGCGGCTTCATCCACCGCGATATCAAGCCGGCTAACCTGATCCTCGCCAAAGATGGTACGATCAAGATTCTCGATATGGGCTTGGCCCGCTCGAACGAGAAGCACGATCAGCTCACCCAGAACCTTGATGCCGGGGCGATCGTGGGCACGGCGGATTACATTTCGCCCGAACAGGCGATCAGCGATTCCGGCGTCGATATCCGCACCGATATTTACAGCCTCGGGGCGACCTTCTTCGCCATCGTCACCGGTCGACCGCCGTTCGACGGCCCCACCGCCAGCAAGTTGGTTCAGCACCAAGTGAAGGATCCCCCCAGCGTCACGACGTTGGATCGAACGTTCCCCAAAGGGTTGTCGGTCGTGATCGCCAAGATGATGGCGAAGAAACCTTCGGATCGGTATTCCACGCCCGCCGAGGTGATCGATGCCTTGGAACCTTGGCAGAACGAGAGTGCCCAACTCATGGCGGGTGTCTCGCAGACACTCGCGGGCAAAACCGGGTCGATGAGCAAACACTCGGGGAAACTGAACAAGTCGTCGGAACCGAAATTGGGTTCCAATTCTAAACCGGCGAAACGATCCCCGCGATATATGCTCTGGGGTGCAGTATCCGCCGGGGTAGTTTTGGGGATCGTCAGTGCCGTGGTGTTGGTTTTGCGCAGCGGAGATCAAAACGCAAAGGTTTCACCCCCGCCGTCGACAGAACCCGCCGCTTTGAATCAATCCGTTCCTACGAACAGGAAGGTGACCCCAGCACTAACTCCGAATGTTCTCTACCGGCTCGATCTCGGCGAAGGCAAACCGATCGTGGTGACCACGGCGACAAGCATGAGCACCACTTTGACAGATCGCAAAGACATTCGCGAATCCGGTCGCGTAGGCAGCGGAGCGTTACCGCCCGGTTGGATCGCACGATCGAACAGCATCGGTCTGGAATGCGAAACGGAAGTGGCAATGGTGGATGATCAGCCGGCGCTCGGCTTTCGAACGTCCAAAGCTTCTGGTTCGACATCGACCGCGTTGAACGCCTCGTTGTATTCTGCAAAGCTCCAAGTGCCCGCCGGCCATGTCAAGCTATCGTTCGAATACAAAAGCTCCTCGATTTCGGGGAAGTGCATGGTGAAATTCCGCCCCGATGGGGGAACTGCGTATTACCTCCCCGCAGTGCTGCTGTCTACAAATGAATGGAAACGGTATGTCGAGTACATCGATCTCACCCAGATCAGTTCCGGCGTCGTAGAAATTACGAACGGCCTTGGCGTCGGGAATGCGTTGTGGATTCGCGATTACACCGTGAGCGTGGCGGAACCTGAGAAATCGAAATAACGGGTCAACTCAGGAAACGCAATGTAGAGTAGCGCTGGCGGATAGAGCGGGAAGCGTATAATGCATGAATGATTGCGGCAATCGCCCGCCTAAGGATGATTCATGGCTTCGCCCGCCCCACGCCCCCCGGTTCCACTTCCCGCCAAGCGCGCGACACCGTTCCCCCATTCTTGGTGGCTGGCCATCTTCTTGCTCGTGCTCGCCGTGCTGTATTTCGTGGTGCCGGAGCCGCCCAAGGCGATCAACTACACCGAATTCGAACGCATCTCGAAGGACGGCCAGATCAAGAAGCTCGATCTGATCGGTAAGCAACGGGCCGAGGGGGAAGTGCGCGATTCGCAATCCGAAAAGGTGAAGGATCTCAAGATCGTCGGCGGGAAGTTCGCCATCAACCTCCCCGCGACCCAAGATCAAACTCCGTTCATTTCGACAATCCAAACTCGGGATGCCGAGTACCGCAAGCAGTTGAAAACCGAGAACCCGGCGGACGTCACGCCCGAAGTGGAAATCAACGTCCGCGATGAGACCCCCGCATATTTCGGGCCGTTGCTTTGGACGTTGCTGCCGATGTTGCTCCTCGTCGGCGTCATCGTGTTCTGGCTGCTGCCCCGACTCCGCGACCCCAACGGCGGCATGCAGAACAGCTTCACGAAGAGCCTCGCCAAGCGGTACGAAGTCTCGCGGCACCGCGTGAGTGCGGACGATGTCGCGGGGATGGATTCCGCCAAACGCGAACTCCAAGAGATCGTCGACTTCCTCAAAAGCCCCGAAAAGTTCGCCCGGCTGGGCGCCCAAGTGCCCAAAGGCGTGTTACTCGTGGGCCCGCCCGGCACCGGCAAAACCCTCTTGGCGAAGGCCGTGGCCGGCGAAGCCAACGTGCCCTTCTTCAGCATCAATGGCAGCGAGTTCATCCAATTGTACGTCGGCGTCGGGGCAAGCCGCGTGCGCGATCTCTTCAAGACGGCCAAGGAATCGGCCCCGTGCGTCATCTTCATCGATGAAATCGACGCTGTCGGTCGGATGCGCGGCGCGGGCGTCGGCGGTGGTTCGGACGAACGCGAACAAACCCTCAACCAAATCCTCGGCGAGATGGACGGCTTCCAGCCCACCGAAACCGTGATCGTCATCGCCGCGACCAACCGGCCCGACGTTCTCGATACCGCCTTGCTCCGCCCCGGACGTTTCGACCGCCACGTGACCGTCGATAAACCGACGTGGCAGGGGCGCTTGGCGATCCTGAAAGTTCACACCCGCACCAAGCCGCTGGACGACGCCGTCGATCTCGAACGCATCGCCAAGAACATGTTCGGCATGAGCGGGGCCGATCTGCGCAGCCTCTGCAACGAAGCGGCACTGAACGCCACCCGCGAAGGCAAGAACAAGATCGAACAGATCGACTTCAATGTCGCCGCGGATCGGGTGCGCCTCGGGGCGATGCGCGAAGAGAAGTACGGCGAGGAAGAGAAACGCCGCACCGCTTACCACGAAGCCGGGCACGCCCTTTGCGCTTGGTTCGAACCGAAGACGCACGCCCTGAACCGGGTGAGCATTATCCCGCGCGGCCGCACTGGCGGCGTGACCATGTTCACCCCGGACGAAGACCGCGTCGATATGTCGTTCAGCGAACTCCGCGCCCAACTCGTGGTGGCGATGGGCGGCCGTGCCGCCGATAAGCTCACCTACGGAGAATCGCTCTCGGGGGAAATCGGCGACCTCAAGCAGGCCACCCGCATCGCCCGCATGATGGTGACGCAATTCGGCATGAGCGAGAAACTCGGCCCCGTGCATTACCGCGCCGGGGAAGAGCACGTCTTCCTCGGCAAGGACATCGCGGAGTCCCGCGATTTCAGCGAGGGCACCGCCCGCGTGATCGACGAAGAGATTCAAAGGTTGCTCACCGCCGCCGAGCAGCGTGCCATCGCCCTGCTGACCGAACACCGCGACGACTTGGAGAAGCTCACCGCCGCTTTGGTGAAGGACGAGGAACTCGACCGCGACGCCGTGGAAGCCTTATTGAAGCAACCCGCCGTGGAAATCGCAACCACCCCGATCCCCGGCAAGCTCGCCTTCGGCGAGGCATGATTCAATCACCTCGTTCGCGGCGACCTTGGTAGCCGGCTCCCAAGGTCGCCGTGAAAAAACATGATGCACACACTCATCGTCGGTGGCGGGCTTGCGGGACTGTCCGCGGCGGTTGCGCTTGCCCGGCGCGGCATCGCTTCCACCATCCTCGAATCGCGGCCCCGGCTCGGCGGTCGCGCGTCCTCGTTCACCGATCCCGCCTCCGGCGAACTCGTCGATGCCTGCCAGCACGTGAGCATGGGCTGCTGCACCGCGTTCGCCGAGTTCTGCCGAACGCTCGGCATCGAACACCTACTCGCCCCGCAACCCACGCTCTGGTTCGCCACGCCCGATGGCCGCGAGAGCGTGTTCCGGGCCGATCCGTGGCCCGCCCCATTCCACCTCGGCCGGGCGTTGCTGGGTGCCCACTATCTCACGCCCGTGGAAAAGTTGCGCATCGCCTTCGGCGTGGCCATGCTTATGAAGGAACGGCCGGACGCCGATCCGCCCATAATGCCTTGGTTGCTGGCCCATCGGCAAACTCCGCGGACGATCGCCCGGTTCTGGGGCGTGGTGCTCACGAGCGCTTTGAATGAATCGATCGAACGGGTCGGGTTGAAGTACGCCCGCAAGGTCTTCCGCGATGGCTTCCTCATCGACCGCGACGGCTTCACCGTGCAGGTGCCCACGGTTCCGCTCGGCCGCTTCTACGGGGAGGAACTGCGGAGTTGGCTCGCTTCGCACAACGTCGAAGTACGCTTGAATACCGGTGTGAAATCGTGGCACCCCCGCGGTGTCACACTCCGGGATGGTTCAAACATCCCCGCGAATGCGACGATCCTCGCGGTGCCGTTCGATCGGTTGTTGGGATTGCTCCCATCGGACGTCGCGGCCGATCCGTTCTTTGCCCGCACCGCGAAACTGCAACCTTCCCCCATCACCAGCGTTCACCTCTGGTTCGATCGCAAGGTGATGAAGCGTCCGCACATGGTGATCGTGGATGGCCTGTGCCAATGGCTCTTCGCTCGGGAGGGCGGCTACTTGCAAGTGGTGGTGAGCGCATCGGGATCGTTGAAAGCCTTGGGTCGCGACGGCACCGTATTGGAAATTCTGAACGAACTACGGCGATTGCTCCCCGGAGTGAGTACCGCACAACTGCTCCGCTCGAAAGTGGTGACGGAACACGCCGCGACCTTCAGCGCCGTACCCGGTGTGGACGATCTGCGGCCGAGCCAACGCACCCCGATCCCCGGCTTGTTCCTCGCCGGGGATTGGACGGCTACCGGCTGGCCCGCGACCATGGAAGGGGCCGTTCGTAGCGGCACCTTCGCGGCCGAGGAAGTGTCCGCTGAAGTGTTCCGACGCGCCGTGTTGACGCCCGCCGCTCGGGAAATGGATTCCGAATTTCGATTGCATGAACACCGCACGGGTTCGCCCCTACAATAGCTGTCCTTCCCGGAGCAAACCCAATGGCCCTCGACCTCACCGCCGAACAAAAAGCCCAAGGCTCGCGCAACTTCGCCCAAGCGGCGGCCGATCTCGAACGGATGCGCGACCCCAACGATCCCACCCGCCGCACGTTCATAAAATCTTTGGCCGCCACCGGGGCAGTGGTGCCGCTGAGTGCCGCCGTGTACTTCGGCTACGACCAGTGGAAGGCCGGCAACAAGCCGGTGAAGTTCGCGCTCATCGGCACCGGCGACGAAGGCAACATCCTCGTCGGCGACCACAATAAGGAATTCAATCAGATCGTGGCGGTGTGCGACGTGCGGCCGTACAACATGGAACGCATTTTCGAAGGAGAAAAGGCCCCGTCGCCGCGGAAGGGCTTGAAAAAGCTTTACGGCAACGAAGCCCCGAGCATCCAAAAATACTACTCGGTCGACGAGCTGCTCAACGACAAGGACAAGCTCGGCCTCGAAGGCGTCATTATCGCCACGCCCCTGCTCACGCACCGGCCCATCGTGAACCAGTGCCTCGACGCCGGGTTGCATGTGTTGTGCGAAAAGCTGATGGCCCGCACCATCTCCGACTGCAAGGCGATGATCGCCAAGGCCAAGGAAAAGGGCCTGCTCCTGAGTATCGGCCACCAACGGCATTACTCCATGCTCTACGCCCACGCCCTCGAAGTGGTGCAGTCCGGCATCCTCGGCGACATCAAGCATATCCGCGCCCTCTGGCACCGCAACAACTCCTGGCCGATCTCGTACACCGCGAAGGAGAAGGAAGCCTTCGACCTCAACTTCGACCTGCCCGCGATCCGCGACGGCTGGTACCCGCCGATTCGCAAGCAAGACTCCGACAAGCTCACGCCCGAACAGATCGCCACGATGAAGTTCATTCCGATCAAAGATCTCGATCCTTCCAAGGGCTACGCGGCCAACGCCGGGGCCACCCCGGTTTCCTACTACAAGGATCTCGCCGAACTCGTCCGCTGGCGCACGTCCGACCGCACCGGCGGCGGCCTCATGGCCGAACTCGGCAGCCACCAACTCGATGCCTCCAGCATCTTCCTCGGCAAGGTGAAGCCGATTTCCGTTTCGGGCACCGGCGTCCGCAGTTTCTACGGCGCCCTTGGCAGCAATGGCTACAACCCGCGAGAATGCGAAGATGGCGTCTTCACCACCTACGAGTTCCCCGGCCCGAACTACGCCCAGAACAAGGACGACGTGGTCGTCGTCACCTACAGTTCGGTCAGCACCAACGGCTTTGAAGACTACGGCGAATGCCTGATGGGCAGCCGCGGCACAATGATCGTGGAGAAAGAAGCCAACGTCTACTTGTTCAAGGAAAAAGAGCCGGGCAACTCCAGCCCGAAGGCCGATGGCGGCAAGGCGACCGGCGTGACCGTGACGAAGTCGGAATCGGGCAAGCCGGTCGCGGAAGCCAGCAGCAGTTGGGGCGGCGGCGGTGGAGCCGCGATCTCCAAAGGCCCGAGCGGCCCGGCGTGGGATTCGGACGTCCGCGGCTACCGCACGGAGATGGAACACTTCGCGTTCCTCATCCGCCAACAACAGGCGAACAAGCTGCCGGGCAGCGAACTGTACAAGAAGGGGGCCGACGGAAAGTACGCCAACGCGGCCCTACTGCCGAAGTGCCACGGCGAAGTGGCCATGGCCGATGCGATCCTCGCGCTCTGCGGCAACATGGCGATGAAAACCCGCCAGCGCATCGAGTTCGCACCCGAGTGGTTCAACCCGGACAGCCCTGAAGTGCCCGAGACGAAATACGCCAAGGGATAACCCAACCCGATTGCGGACGCTGCACCAATTGCCCATCCGTCATTCCCGCGCAGGCGAGAATCCGTGCGTCCGGGAGTGTTTCTTGTTTGCCGGGTGCGGCTCGACAGTATCGAAAATACTGGATTCCCGCCTTCGCGGGAATGACGGAGAATTGTCCGGTTCGTCGTCATGCCGGAATCGATTGGCTCACCCCACTCGGTAACGGGAGTTGTACTCCCGGCGATTGCCGGGGTACGATAGACCGTTCCCCGGAGGGCGTTTCGTGATCTACCGCATCGGCCTATTCGCCACATTACTCGCGCTTCTCGCCTTCGCGGGCGAGCCTACCACCGCAACCTCGGAAGAATTGGTCAAAGATCTCGGCAGCCAGAGTTTCCGCGCCCGCGAAGCCGCCACCAAAGCCCTCTGGAAGATGGGGGAGAAAGCTCGGCCCGCCCTCGAAGACACGGCCAAGGGAACCAACGTCGAAGCCGCCGGGCGGGCGCAATCGATCCTCGATAAATTCGAATGGGGCATCTTTCCGGACACCCCGCCGGCACTTCTCGAACAGATCACCGCGTTCCGCAACGGTAAATACAACGAGCAAGTGGATGTCGTGTTCGCGCTCATGAAACGCGGCCCGGAGGTGTTGCCCACGCTTCGGGCATTGCTCCGCAAAGATATCGCCAGCGTGCCGGAGAACCCCGGATTCGACAGCCGCCGCGCCCTGTTCGAGCAGTTGAACGCCGAGTTGCGCCGCACCGTGCCGGGGTTGATCCGCGAAGGTAAGTTCGAGCGGGCCGAGGAACTCCTCGGTTTGCAAACGCTCGGGCAACGATTGAACTCGGTTCACGACGGACACCTCGATTACGCCACATTCGTGGCGGCCCGGGGCCGCGGCCGGCAGGCCATTGCCGCGCTCGAGGCGGAACGCAAATCCGGTAAGGCCAACGCCGCCATGCCCCTGCTGTTCCTCTATCGGGCCGTCGGCGATACGAAGAAGGCCGGCACGCTGCTCGACGTACTCGCCACCGAGGATCCCTTCGGCTTCGCCCTACTGCGCGAGGGCTTCCTTCTCGATACCGGCGCGTGGGCCGAACTGGCGGATCAACCGACCGCCGAGGCCAACAGCCCCCTCGGTTTGAAGGCGTTCCGCCTTCGCCAAGCTGGGAAGTCCAAGCTGGCCGAAGAGGTACTCGAAGCCGCGAAAACCGAACCCCCCGGCAACGGCGGTGGCCTCCGCATCGACGAAAACGCCATGGCATTGCTTTTGAACGAACGCCCGGCCGATGGGATCGAACGCCTGAAATCGGTGCGCTCCGCCCCGCACGTACTGGCCGATTTGCTGGTGGCCCGCCTCGATTTCGCCGAGGCCTTGGACATCATCTCCGCAGGGTTGAAAGAGAAAGAGGAACCGGCCGACCAGGACCCGACCGACCCGCAATTGAAGATTCTCTATTCGGTCAAACGCGGGCGGTTGCTGGCGCAATTGGGGAAGCGCGATGCCGCCTCGCAAGTCTTCTCCGCGCTCAACGACGAGTTGAAGCCGAGCAGTTTGTTCCACGTCACCCAAGCCGCGAAGGCCGAGGTGCGTTCGGGCTTCTACGATCTCGCGGCCGAACTCGTGGGGCGGATGCAAGCCGAGCAAGATAAGCGGGAGAACGCCAACCGCGGCGGTTACGGTAGCCAAGAACCCTTCGAGATCCTCTTCGACGCCGACGCCGATGCCGCGAGGTACTGGTGGAAGGTGATGCGCAAAGCGAAGGCGGACACCGCGCCGGGAGAACGGATGCGGAACGTCCGCGATCTGTTGATCGGCAAGATGCCCAAAGCGACGTTGGAAGTTTGGATCAAGTTGGCCGTAGCCGGGGCGAAGCCGGACTGCCGCAGCGTGGAAGGTTTCCAATGGGCGATGGGCTTGGCGGCAGCGCACCGAATCCTCGGCGATCCGAAATCGGCCATTGCTACGCTTGCCGCCATCGCCGATGCTTGGACGGAAAAGAGTGCCCTCGATGCGGAATCGTGGATCGGCGACCTCGGCACGCGCTCGTGGGTCTTCGGCGTCGATGAAAAGTTCCGCCTCTGGCTCGACCTCGGCGACTTGCTCATGGCCCAAGGGGAATTCGCCCAAGCCGCCAAACGCTACGAAGAAGGGTGGAAACGCTACCCCGATAACCCGGTGCCACTGTACCTCGCGGGGATCGCCACGGCGAAGGCGGGGAACGCAGAGGAAGCGAAAAAGATCCGCGAGGCCTCGTTCCTCGTGGCCCTCGGCAATGCCCGCACCCGCGGCCGTTTCCTCGAAGAGTTGATTACGCGCGGCGCCCCGCACGCGGACATTCAACTCGCCCGCGATACCGCCCGGCAGTGCGCGTGGTCGAACGAACAAAACATCGGCAACGTGTGGAACCAGATCGGCCGGGCGTCGATCATTCTCAAGGATTACGCCACGGCCATCGAAGCCAACCGCCGGGCCATCTATTACGTTCTGCGTACGCAAGGCGTGGCCTACGTGGAAGGCACCGCGTACCTCAATGTGCCGGTGTTGCTGCGTTCGCTCACCGCCCGGCAGTTACTCGCCGAGGGGAAAGTGGCCGAGGCGATGGACGCGGCGCGGGCCGCACTTGCAATCATGCCGAGCCACAGCGATGTGGTGCTGGCGATGGTGCCGGAACTCGACAAGTTGAAGAAGACCAAAGAGGCGGAGGAACTGTTCCAACTGTTCTGGAAGCCGTTCTCGAAGATCAGCACCGACAATCCCGAAAGCGGTTGGTCCCGTTATAACGCCGCATGGATCGCCGCGGGGTGCAACCGCGAACTCGAAAAGGCGTTCGAGTATGCGAAGAAGGCCGTGGAAACGGAACCGACGAACCGCAACTTCCGCGAATGCTTGGCCGAGGTGCAGTTCCGCATGGGGAAGCGCGAACCGGCGATGAAAATCGCCGCGGAACTCTTCGCCGAGGAACCGCGCAACTGGCACTACCAACGCCAAATGGAACGCTACAAGAGCGCGGCATTCGATAGCCCGCTACCCGATGGCGTGGATGATTGATTTCAAGTTTTTCGGAGCCGGACGCGTCAGCGACGATTCGGACGTGAATCGCCGCTGACGCTTCCGGCTCCGATACCCACCGAGATTGCGCCCGGCGAACGTACTTTCCGATACGATCCGCATTTCCCTCCGCGAACGCATTGCCCGTCAAGTTTGCCCCAATTGCCAGCCGATATTGCGGGTAGATGCGCGCGGTCATTCCACTCTTGGCAATGGGCTTCATAACGGGCTGCGCCACCGAGCGCGCGACGCAAGCCCCGCTATTGACATCCGTGAACGCGGGGCGTGCGGGTGCGGAAACTGCCGGGGAATACCGTTTGGGTTGCCCGGACATCGTGGAACTGCGCTTCACTCGGAACCCCGAATGGAACGCGATCGCCTCCGTCGGTGTGGATGGCCGATTGCCTCTGGGCAAACTGGGCGAAGTGGTTGCCGGGGGGTTAACGCTGCTCGAACTGCGCGAATCCATCGCCAAGCTCGGTGGGTTGCCCGTCGAAGAGATTACAGCCATGCTGTACGAGGCTCGTTCCAAATACCTCACGGTGTTCGGCCCGGAACGCAATCGGCAGCAGAACATCGTATATTGCGGGCCGGAACGTGTCTTGGATTTACTCCGCCGCAGCCGCGCTCTCCAACCCGGTTGTTCGGATCCCCGCGAACTCGCGGTGGTTCGTTCAAATGTTGCCGTTGGGGCACCCGCCGAGGTGATCCGCGTGGATCTAGAATCGATCGTAGAACGGGGCGACGATTCGACCAATATTGTGCTTCAACCCGGCGATCAGATTCACGTCGGCGAATTGCGCCGCTCGAGTTTGTACCGCCTGTTGCCGGAGTGGTTGAAGCCGACGTACCAGAAGTGGATGGGGCTTTGGACGGGCCAACCGAAGCCGTGAGTTATTACAGCGTGACATGAAAAGAATGCTCTGTTCACAAGCGAGGATTCCGGGTATGCCCCGAACAACTCAAATTACCCGAGAGATTCCGACGTTGATATCTGCCAAGCAGAGATTGCGCCGCACCGTTCCGTGGTTCGTGCTGGCCTTGGGGTTCATCTTGGGCTGTGGCGGCTTAAGCTCGCGCACAGTTTCCCAATCGTCTCCGAAGTTGACTGCGCCGTCGCAAGTGAACGCCGCGATGGCCGAAGGACTTGCCTTGGCGTTCGGCAACTCGGCGCCGAAAGCATCGGGCAAGCCGCTCCACGTTTTGGCCATTTCCGGGGGCGGCCAATACGCGGCCTTCAACGCCGGTCAGATGGTCGGCTGGACCGAATCGGGAACGCGGCCCGAATTCGATGTGGTTACCGGCGTCAGCAGTGGCGCGGTCATTGCCGCGTACGCCTACCTTGGCCCAAAACACGACCCGGCTATGGCTGAGTTCTTCACCCAAACCACTAACGACGATCTCTTCGTCTACCGTCCGTTCACATCTTTGCTGCGAACGCAATCCCTCGCCAGCCCCAGGAAATTGAAAGCGCTCGTCGACAACCGATTGAACGATGAAATCCTCTGCGAAATGCGTGCGGCGCATACCGCGGGGCGCCGCTTGTATGTGGCGACGATGAACGTGAGAACCCGGCGGGCCTGCATCTGGGATGTCGGCGCCATCGCTTGTAGTGGCCGACCCGATGCGAACGAACTCGTCCGCAAGGTGATCTTGGCGACGGCCACTCTCCCCGGCGTGCTCCCGCCCGTGAAATTCGACGTGGAAATCGACGGTTGCCGCTACCAAGAAGAGCACGTCGATGGCGGGGCCACAACGCAAATATTCTTGCGTCCGGGATCACTCGGCGAGAAAACTCAGCCGGTCGGATGGTTGAAAGGTTCAAAATTCTACGCCATGGCGGCGGGCAAGCTCTACCCGCCCGAACTCACCGGGAACATTGGCTTTGTGAAGCGCGTGAGCACGATTCTTTCCGCCTCGCTGTATTCGCTGTACCGCTCGGAACTGATGAACCTCTACGCCTATTGCCAAATCTCGGGCATGGAATTCCACAGTACCTCGGTTCCGCCCGACGCGGAAGTTCCACCGAACAGCACCACGTTCGATCCGAAAGATGGGATCAAACTCTACGCGCTCGGGTACAACATCTCCCGGCCAACGATGGTCTGGCGAAAAACCGCACCGGGGGTGGAACCGGGGGAAGAAGAAGCGGCCATCGGTGCGGAACGCCTCGTGCCCCTGCGATAAACATGCCACTTTGCTGCTCTTTGTGCTCCCATTGTGCCTTCACTGCGGGCACAGTTCCCATGTGGCCCATTCAACGCTTCTCTCGTTACTGCAATGGGATATGGCACAAAATCGTTCAAGCCGAGATTTGTGCCCTCAGATCCGCCCACCTACCCCCCTTGTTACAATCGCAAGAAGATGTCGGAAAATCCGTCATTCGCAAGCTAGAGGCCGCCTTTTCGGTATCCTCGTTCCCATGCTCCGCGTGGGAACTTTCTTCGGCCGCTCTGCGCCCAAAGTTATCGTGATAGGAGTGGGAATAGCATTAGGAACGGAATGGACGCGGAGCGTCCGCAGATCATGACCACGCAGAGCGTGGTAACGAGGGAGCCTTGGCCCCCGGTTGTGCTGTTGTGTGAGATACAGCAGTCTGACCGGGGGCCTCGGTTTTGGCGAGGTGAATTGGCTCCGCAAACGCTGGCATGCGACCTAAATCTACAAATTACAACGGTTTAGGATTAACTTTGTGCCATTCATGCCTGTCCCCTTTTCTTGTTCAACGCCACTCGCTACTTAGGCAGGCCTAACGTTCCTGGGGCGGCGTCTGGTGCGTGCCGACCGAGGTGCGCCACCGCGAGTCAGGAAACGGCGACGAGCGCCGGTGGCGCGACTGGCACCCACTCCAGACGCGCCTCGGCCTCGTGGACCGGCCGGCGGCCCCAGCCGATGTCGCCTGTGCTGCCGAAGCAGAGGAAGATGCCGGTGCCGGGGCGGATCAGCAGCGGCTCGTCGTTCATCCAGAGGAAGTGCCGCCAGTACCGCAGGAACACCCCCCACGTCGTCTTGTAGGTGGTCCAGCGGTTGAACATGAACAGCAGGGTGTCGTCGTCGGCCCACCCGGTTACCTTCTGGAGTGCTGGCACCACCGTGTCGGGCCGGTCGCGATGGTTGGCGGATTCGTGCCAGCCAATCCAGTTCTCCTCGTGTTCGTGCGCCCAGTGCCCGGCCGGGAGCCGTCGCATCGCGTACCGCTCGGGATCGGGGTGGACCAACTCGCCCCACAGCCGGAAGTTATCTTCGATGACCACCTCAGCGATCTGCGAACGATCCGGCTCAGGAATCTCTCCCTCAGTATAAAGCCGCGGTGAACTCTTTTTGGAGATAGAGTGGATACGCAGTTGCATGGTTTCTCCTACCAGCCTCGCGGAGGCTGGGTATACGTGTGAGGGCCGGTCCACGTCCCGTAGTAGATATGCCCGTCGGCCGGGA
>JBBQWA010000059.1:0-16934 GCA_038211045.1 Gemmatales bacterium | reverse complement strand
GCAGAGGTAGATCGGGCCGGGGTGATCCTTGGGAAGGAATGTCCACTTCAACCCCGTAGGGAAGCCGGCACCGCCGCGACCGCGGAGGCCGGAATCCTTCACCTGCGTGGTGACTTCCTCGGGTTTCTTTTCTTTCAACGCGCGCTCGAACGAGGCGTAGCCGCCATCGGCCCGGTAGCCTTCGAGCTTGTGCGGATCGGCCTTGCCGGTGCGGGCCAAGAGTGTGGGTTCAAAAGGCATAACAACTCGGAGTGTTCGGTGTTCCGGATCAATCCCAACTCACAACTGTCGTCTGACAATTAACAACTATCCACTAACTCAAATCAAGAAAAAGTTGTTTTGATAGTCGTTAGTGGACAATTGTCAGCCATCAGTTTTTAAGCTCCGCCATCAACGCATCCGCTTTCGCGGTGTCCACGTTCATCACGTGTTTGTCGTCTCGCAGGCAGGCCGGGGCACCGTCGCACGCCCCGATGCACTCGGCGAACTCGAGAGTAATCTTGCCATCGGCAGTGGTGTCGCCGCACTTCACGCCCAACGATTTTTCGCAGTGGTCGATCAGTTCGTACGCCCCGCGCAGGTGGCAGGCCAACCCCCTGCAAACCCACAACCGCGTTTTGCCGAGCTTGGCACCATCGTGTTTGAAGAACTCGTAGAAGGTCATGGTGTCGTGCACGACCGACGGCGCGAGTTCGAGGATTTCCGCGATCTCGACCATCGCCTCGTTCGACACCGTGCGGTACTCGTCGTGGACGATGTGCAACGCCGGCAGCGTCACCGCCTGCTTGTTCGGGTATCGCGGGATGTACGCCCGGATGCGGTTCTTGATATCCTCGGAAATCGAAGTCATTTCTTCTCCAGTGCTGCCGCACGATTCAACCGATCGCACACGATAAAACATTCAAATCAAAAATTGTATTTCTGATCGTGCCCGATCGTTTTCATCGTGCGGCCCAATTACCGATCCAACTCAGCAGCGATGATGTTCAGGCTCCCCAAAATCGCGGCCACGTCGGCGATCTGATGGCCTTCCATCAAGTGCGGGAACGCGGCGAAGTGGATGAAGCTCGGCGGCCGCGTTCGGCAGCGGAAGGCTTTCCCGCTACCATCGGACACGATGTAGAAGCCGAGTTCCCCGTTGGCGGTTTCGTTCGCCCCGTACACTTCGTTCACCGGTGTTTCAAACCGGCGATTCCACATGAATAGTTCGAAGTGCTGGATTAGCCCTTCGATGCTTCGGTAGGTTGCGCTCTTGTCCGGGATGACTAATTTGCTGTCGAGGTTCACGTTCACTGGCCCGGCGGGGATGTTCTCCACGGCCGCGGCGATGATCTTCGCCGATTCGAGCATCTCGTCCATGCGAACGAGGTACCGGCTCAGGCAATCGCCGCCGGTGGCACACACCACTTTGAACGCCCCCTGCAATTCGGGGTAAGCGAGGTAAGGTTCGTCCTTCCGCAAGTCGCGGACGACCCCCGCGGCCCGGGCCACGGGTCCGCTGCAACTCATGTTGATCGCTTCGGCCTTCGTCATCACGCCGACACCTTTGGTGCGGTCGATAAAGATTTTGTTCTTGTTCAACAACCGGGCCACGTCGGCGTGGGCCTTGGCAAAGCTTTTGGCGAAGTCCCGCACCTGCGTCACGAAGTCGTCGGTGATGTCGTTCAACAACCCGCCGACGCGGGTGTAGCTGGGGTGGAAGCGCTGGCCAGAAGCGCTTTCGATGATGTTGTAAACCTTCTCGCGTTCGTTGAAGGCGTAAAGAAATGCGGTCAATCCCCCCAAATCCAATGCCGCGGCGCCGACGCAGAGCAGGTGGTCGCTGATGCGAGCCAGTTCCGCAAGAATTGTACGGATGTACTTGCAGCGGGGAGTGATCTCGATCCCCATCAACTTCTCGACCGTGTGGTGCCAAGCGATCTCGTTGGCCACCGGAGAGATGTAGTTCATCCGGTCAACGACCGTGACGTACTGGTTGTAATCGAGGTCTTCGCCGAGCTTTTCGAAACCGGAGTGCAGGAAGCCGATGTCCGGCACCGCCTTGACGATCGTCTCGCCTTCGAGCGTGAGGATCAGCCGCAGCGTGGTATGCGTGGCCGGGTGTTGCGGGCCGAAGTTCAGGGTGTAGAGGAACTCGCGGTCGGCTTCCGCTTCGTCGATCGGCGATAACATTTCTACCGGCATCGCTTCATCCAAAAAGAGTTTCACCGCAGAGGGCACATGAGGGCACGAGAGTAAAAAACACCATGATTCAAGGCATCCCAAGTATCTTGAATTTCCATCCTGTTCTTAACTCATGTGCTCTCATGTGCCCTCTGCGGTGAAAATTGGTTTTTTAACTCTCAGCTCGTGTGACGGTCGGGAAGTTATGGCGTTCGCCATAGCCCCGCAAAGGATAATCCTTCCGCAGCGGAAAGCTCGTGAATTCATCGGGAAGAAGTATCCGCCGTAGATCCGGGTGGCCGGTGAAGGTCACGCCGTACATGTCGTACACTTCGCGTTCCATCCAGTTGGCACTAGCCCAAAGGTCGCAAGCGCTGGGTAATTCCGGATCCGGGTCGTTGGCGAACGCTTTGATAAAGATTCGTTCGCCGCTGGTCGTATTGGTAAGGGCGTACACCACGCCGTAGCGGTCGGTGGCACCTTCGTAGCCGAGGTAGTCGATCCCGGCGATGTCGCAAAGGAAGTCGAACCCCAAGGCATTCTTGAGAAGCTTCAATGTTTCGTGCAACTTCTCGGCGGGCACGGCCACGCGACGGTTATCGCGGAACTCACTCAAGGTCAGCGATTCTGCGCTGAGCGCGGCAGTCAGGGCTTCGATAGTACGGGTCATAGTGGAATCCAAAACCATTTCACCGCAGAGGGCACATGAGGGCACATGAGAAAATCAAGATTGAAAGATACATTCGTTGAACCAAATCTTCTGTTTACACAGATCCAATTTATTGTGTCTTAATCTCGTGCCCTCATGTGCCCTCTGCGGTGAAAAATCTTCCTAGTTATTGACCAAAGGCAAACCGCGGGCGCGTGAACCTGTTTTGAAGTTCCCCGGGGCCACCACGATTTCGTTCGGGTCGATCTCGAAACCGGGGCCGTTCGGGCCTTCGTAAGCGGTGCGTTTAGCGAATTCCCGACCGTTGATCGTGCCTGTGCGCATCACCTTTTCCTGCAAGTCGAGCACGGCCCGAATCAGTTGTTCCGGCCGCGGCGGGCACCCCGGAACGTATACGTCCACCGGGATGAAGCGGTCGATGCCTTGCACCACGGAGTAAGTGTCGAACACGCCACCAGAGCTAGCGCACGCACCCATGCTTATGCACCACTTCGGTTCCGGCATCTGCTGCCAGATGCGTTGCATCACGGGCACCATCTTCATTACCACACGACCTGCCACGATCATCACGTCGCACTGGCGGGGCGTGAATCGCATGGCTTCGCTGCCGAAGCGGGCAATGTCGTACCGCGAACTTGCGGTGGCCATGAGTTCGATGCCGCAGCAGGCCGTGGCGAAGGGCATGGGCCAGAGGCTGTTCTTGCGCACCCAGTTTGCGAGGAAGTCGAGCTTGCCCACCATGAAGCCGTCGTCGAGTTTCAGCGCCATTCGAACACCTTCTTCCGCCAAGCGTAGAGGTAGGCGATCACGAGCGTCGCGATGAAGATGAGGATTCCCACGAACACGATGTTGCCGAAGGTGGCCTTCCACGCGGGGTCGGCACCCTCGGCGTAGGCGATGGTCGCCCACGGGTAAATGAATAATAGTTCGACGTCGAACACGAGGAACAGGATCGCGATCAAATGGAAGCGGATATCGAACTGCATGTGGGCCGTGCCGATGGGATCCATGCCCGATTCGTAGGGCATGTTCTTCACCTTCGTCGGCTTCCACGGTTTGATGATCGGGAAGTGCGTGGCCAGCAGGGTGCCCACGGCGAGCGCTGCCACGATGACCGCGTAAATGAGCACCGGGTAGTAGGCCGCGAGATCGAACGCGGGTTCGAGTCCGGCCGGGGTTTGCACAGGGATCGGTGCCATCACGCATCCTTAGCGGGGCGGTCGCTTCACTCCCACACATTGCCATGATAGTAGATTGTGAAGAAATTCACAAGCACGGGCAAAAACAAACCTCGACAAGGTGTCGAGGCGTCAGGTGAATACACTGATAAAGTATGCCCGCGGTCGGTCTCGTCAAGAAAACCGCCGCCGGGATGAGCCACGAAAACGGAGACATGAAATGCCTGCGGACTTGATCACGCCGGAGAATCTTTCGCTCGAAACCCTTCGTGAGATCTACGACGACGCCCTCATGGAAGTGACCATCGACGACGAACACGGCTTTCTCCGTTTGAAGGAAGAAATCGTGGCGAAGGTGACGATGCACGAATCGAAGGAACGCCTAGGCATCATCGCCTTCTACGGAATCAAGGAAGACACGCAACGCATGGATCGGCTCGAACTCGCCAACCGCATCAACGATCAATACGTGATGGTGCGGGCCTGCATCGAAGACGAAGGCGACCTTTGCTTCGATTACACGATCATGATCAAGGGGGGAGTGAGCCGGAAGTACATCGCCCACGCCACGCGGCAGTTCCTGAAGCTCGTGCCGCGGGCCGTCAGCGAATGCGACGAAGACAGTGTCGTGGAGTGATGGGCACCGCTTCGGGCTAGATTGTGAACGGGCAACGGGGTACAATCATTTTATGATTCGCACCGCATTAGCCATCGGAATGCTCTTCGCCCCCGCTTCGGGATCGTCCTTCTGCTATTGTTCGTTGCTCGCGCGAATGTCTGTTTGCGAAGTCGTACCGGCCACGCCATCGGGTTTGACCTGTTGCTGCTGCGGAATCTCGAAAGCCTCTTGTCCCCAAGTGGATGCGAGTCGCGCACTCGCACCTTTGGAAATCCCGGCCGATTGCCCGTGCCAACGGGTTTGTTCCTCGCCATTCGCCCCGACGGCCGCGGAGGAATCACATGTTCGTTCGGGTGAATCACTCGATTCGCTTATGGAAGCATCGCATTGGCAACCCCCATTGCTGGCTTTCCATGCCATACTGCGTTTCGCAGACACGTCGTGCGATTTGCCATTCGTTTCGACCGAAGATTTGATCCACGTCCATCACCGCATGCGCTGTTAGCGTTTCCCCCGCCGTGCGTTCAATTCAACGCGATCCAATTAACATTTGAACCATTCGCCGAGCCGGGCGTTCCGGCATCGGGCTTCCCACGTTGAAATTCTTGAGAGAATCCCATGAAACGCCGAGATGTTTTGTTCGCTGCGGGCGCCGGTTTCGCAACCCTCGCCACCGGTACCGCTTTTGCCGCGGACACCAAGCCTTCCGATGACGTGTGTACGGCTTGCAACGCGACCTGTTCCAAGTGCCTCGCCGAGTGTTTGAAGTGCTACGCGCACTGCGCGGCGGAATTGGCCGTGGGCAACAAGGCCCACGCCGAGTGCATGAAGGCCTGCCTCGATTGCACCGAGTTTTGCAAGCTGTGCATCACGATCTGCGGCCGCGGCGGCGCGATGCAAGCGATTTGCTGCGAAGCGTGCGCCAAGGCGTGCGAAGCGTGCGCCAAGGCGTGCGAGAAGTTCCCGGACGATAAAACCTGCACGGCGTGCGCGAAGATGTGCCGCGAGTGCATGAAGTGCTGCAACAGTTGTTGCAAGAAGTAAACCGCTTTGGCGGGGCTTGGAACCGATCCGTGCCCCGCCCTTTCGATTCATTTACAGATCGCTTGCAGCACGAATTGGCTCCACGTCTCGAATTGATCCTTCTCCATCATCACCAAATCCATTGCCACGAATCCCGCATCGGCGAGGGCGTCTTCTCGACTGGAGGCGTTCGGCGATTCCAATTCCAGCAAGTGTACGACTCCCAGATGCACGCTGCCGACGGGTGTGCGGTCGTCGTAGATGAAGCCCAAGAAGCTTTCGGTATACGGGGATCGGATCGCCACTTCTTCGTTCAATTCGCGCATCATGCCGGTACGGTAGGGGTCGCCTTCCCCGGCGGCGTCCTCAGTGGAGATGTGCCCGCCGATGCCCACGGAACGCAGGCTTTGCAACCGCTTTTCCGTACCCGCCGCCCCGCGGCGGTACTGGAACAGTTGGTTCCCGCACCGCAGTACGACATACGGTATCAGTTGTTTGAATCCGGGATCGGTTTCGCATTCGGAACGCGGCCGGAATGCGAACTTGCTGGGGTCGAGCAAAGCGGCCCGCTCGACTTCCGTGACGGTATGGAAGCCGCGGAATGTGCCCCAAGCTTCCAAATGTGCGGCGGGGATGCCGAGGACGGATTCGTCGAGGGCCATGTGCGAGGTTTCCTGATTTGTTAGCCCGAGTCATTTAGCCCCACGGTGCGGCTCACCCACGGACGGTGACCCTTTTCACCGGGGGCTAAATTGTGATGGAACAACGGCCTGACTACTTCTTCGTATCTCGTTCCGGGGCGAACACCACGCGGAACCCGGTGAAGATGTCCTTCTCCGTCGGGCCGCGACCGCGGCGGCTGGCAGAGCGGCATTCCGCCGCGGTGGCGTTCCATGCTCCGCCACGCATCGTGTGCCAATTTCCTTGGGCCGAAGCCGGGCCGAAAGGATCGTTGCGGGCACCCGGATAGGCGTCTTCGTAGAAATCGTGGCACCATTCCCACACGTTGCCGTGCATGTCGAACAGGCCCCATTTGTTTGGCAACCGGCGGACGTTCTCCTCCATTTTCTCGTCCTGTTCGGTTTCGATCTTCTTCAGCGGGGTGGGGTAGGGCTTGGCTTTCCGTTGGACGTTCTTGCCTTTCAACGCTTCGCTTTCCTCGCCGTAGGCATCTTCGCTGTCGTAGAGAAACACGGCATCGCGTTGGAACATAATGGTATTGCCGAAGTAGAACGGTGCGGTCGTTTCCGCTCGGCAGCAGTATTCCCATTCGGCTTCGGTGGGGAGCCGATACGACCATCCCGGCCGGCGGTTCTTCTCCACCGGTTTCAAGTTCAACCGCCGGCAGTATTCCGCCGCGTCGTTCCACGAGACGTTGACCACCGGCATACGGGCGGCCACCTTTCCGCTGATCGAGAATGGTTCCGAAGGAGCGGTGTTCATGATCACGGCGTACTGGTTCACCGTCACTTCCGTGGTCGCCATGTAAAAGTGGTAAGTGAGTTTGACCCCTTCTTGCGGGCCTTCGTTCGGATCGCGGCGTTCTTCGCTCGCCGGGGAACCCATGAGAAACTCGCCCGGATCGATCTTAACCATCTGCTGGCCGTGGAACGAATCGAACTCGGCTTCGAGAGGCTTGCCGGAAGCGGAGTTATTCTTGAAAGCGTAGATCGCCACGCTGATGAGGGCGATGACGCCGATCAACGCCACGGCCCCGCCGATGAGGTACAGGGGAATCATGGAACGCTTCTTCGGTTCCCGGGTGCGGATACGATTCGGATCGACCTCGGCTTTCGGTCGGGTTTCCCCGGGTGCGAGCGGATCTTCATCGGGATCGTCGGCGCGAAAGCCGGAGAAATCGGTTGCCCCTTCGGTATGATCGTATCCCAATGTGGGTGACGCCACGGCGACGGGATAGTTCCCGGCGAACGCCTGCGGATATTCTGCGGGGGCCTGCCGAATGGCCGGGGGTTGCCCCATCACCTGCGAGATCGCGGCGGGTTGCGCGTAGTTGAACGGGGGCGGTGCGGGGAAGGGTTGGCCCGGTGCGGCGACGGTTGGGCCGGGCATTGGGAACGCACCGGGTTGCGGCGGGCAAAACGGCAGCAGGGTCATGGCCACTTGGGCCGGGGTCTGCGGTCGTTCGTGCGGTTGTTTGGCCATCAGCCAGCGGATGATGCCGTCGAGTTGCGGGGGAACGTCGGGCCGCAGGGCCATGGCGCTGGGGGCCGGGGCCGTCACGTGCTTCAACAGTTTCTCGGTGGGATTGGCCCCATCGAACGGCGGCCTGCCCGTGAGCAGGAAGTAGAGCGTACCGCCCAAGGCGTAAATGTCCGCACGGATATCGACGCCCATCGGGTTCTGGGCTTGTTCCGGGGCGAGGAAATCGGGCGTGCCCAGCACGAACCCTTCCTGAGTGACGCGGTGGGCATCGTCGCCGCCGGGAACCGCGCCGGCTTGGAGCATCGCCAAGCCGAGATCGAGCACTTTCACTTGGCCACGGGGAGTGTAAAGCAGATTGCTCGGTTTGATGTCTCGGTGAACCATCCCGCGTTCAAATGCGTGTTGGAGGCCTAGCGCCGCTTGGCGGATCGCATCGCAGGCTTGCGGCACCGCCATCGGCCCGTGGGCGCGGATGTACTTCGTGAGATCGACCCCCTCGACGTACTCCATCGAAAGGAACAGCCCGGCATCGGTCTTTTCGGAATCGAACGCCAGCACCACGTTGGGGTGGGCCAACTGCCCCGCCGCGTGGATTTCCTGCAGGAATCGGCTCACCGCCACCGGGTTGGAGAGTTTCTCCTTGCGAATAATTTTGAGCGCGACTTCGCGGCCCAATCGCAAATGCCGAGCTTTGAACACGCGGCCCATGCCCCCTTCGCCGAGCAGATCGAGAACGAGATAGGGCCCGAGGAAAAGCTGTTTCGCCCGGCCTTTTTGAAATTCCTTGAGTTGGTACAGCGTGAGCCAGCCCCGGCGGAGGAGTTCCTTACCGAGGGCTTGCGGCTGGGGCCGCGTGCCGCGGATCCATTCCAGCAGCGCGGCGTTCTGGTTGGAATCGATCAATCCCGCTTGGGCCAGATTCGCCGTGATGGTTTCGCAAGGATCGACAGGCATGGACGGCGGCCCGAATTGTTGGGAACTGTGCGTTCCTAAAAGTATATCAATGCGGTGCGATGCTGCCCTGCCCACCGACGTGGGTGGGCTTTCCCGGTGACTTTTTCATGAACGATTCCACTTCCATCGACGGCTTCGGCCCACTCCCCCTCCGAACTCCGGCGGACGCTTCGGAACTCGGGGCCATCGTGCGGGAATCCCCGGCGGTTTATCCCATCGGCGGCGGCACGCACCTGCATGTGGGTATGCCACCGGCAAAGGCCGGCGTGGCCGTATCGATGCGAGCGTTCGATCGAGTGATCGAACATGCCGCACGCGATATGACGATCACGGTGCAAGCGGGGCGGACCTTCGCCAAGCTCGCGGAAGTACTCGCCTCGGAAAATCAATGGTTGCCCATCGACATCGCTAACCCGGAACGCGCGACCGTCGGCGGGGCACTCGCCACGAATCGCAGTGGCCCGCGCCGGCTCGGGCAGGGCACCCTGCGCGATTACCTCATCGGGATTTCCTTCGTGACCGATGGGGGCGTGGAAGTGAAGGGGGGCGGCCGCGTGGTGAAGAACGTGGCCGGTTACGACCTGATGAAGTTGCAGATCGGCGCCCTCGGCACGCTCGGGATAATCACTCAAATCACCTTGAAAGTGAAGCCGCGACCGGAAGCCTCCGCGTTCGTGGCGTTCGGTATGAACGCGGCGACGGTGGGGCCGACGTTGGATCGTTTGCACGCCTCGGCTTCGAGGCCCATCGCCATCGAATTGTTGAATGCGTACGCGGCGAAAGCCGCGGGGCTGGAAGTGGGAGAACCGTGGACAATCGTTTGCGGATTCGAGGAGAAGCGGGTGACGGTCGATTGGCAGATCGAAACGCTGTTGGGGGAATTGAAATCGGCGCCGGTGCGGGAGGTGCGAACACTCCTCGATGCGGAGGCATTGCCGGTGTGGAAAGGGCTAACGCAGCTCGGTTATGGTTCGGAAGGCGCGTTCACGGTAAAAGCGAATGTGTTGCCCAGCCAAGCTTCAACGGTGGCATTGGCGATGGCCGCGGAAACGGAATCCTTGGTTCACGCCAATGCGGGAAGCGGTATCGTGTACGGGCATTTTCCGGCGGAGTACGTCGAGCGGGCGGCCAACATTGTTTCCAAATTGCAGGCGTCGAGAGGGTCTGGGGGGAATGCGAACCTCACGATTCCGCGTTGCCCGCCGGAGTGGAAGCCGCGCTTGCCGATTTGGGGCCGGGAAACCGCCGATCGAAAGCAGATGCGGAATGTGATGCGAACACTCGACCCGCAAGCGAAGTTCAACCCGGGGCGGTTGATTTGATTTTTGAATGTGGTTTCCCCACCCGCCGCAGCGGGTGGGCTTGTTCGATAATGCTTCAACATATCCTGAAACCATAAACCCCACCCCCTTCGGCGAGTGGGTGATCCATTACTTCGTCGGGTTGAAGCTGTCGAAGAATAGCTTCACGTATTCGTTGCGTTCGCTGATGCCGTCGCCGACGACGCGGATGACGTAAAATTTGTCGTGGGCCACGAACATGCGGTAGAAGTATCGCAAGCCGCTCTCGCGTTTGAACGTGTATTGGCGGCCGCTGTATTTGAACTCGGCATTGGTGAAGTCACTCGTGGTCACTTCGTCCGCCGGGATTTTGATCAGGAAGATGTCGGACCATGTGGCGATGGCCCGTTTGGTATTCTTGTTCACTTCCTTCAAACTTTCTTGCTTCAAGGTGAACACGATCACGGATCCGATCACCTCTCGGGCGAATTCCTTTTCGATGATCCGCGCCTCGCCGAGTTCAGGGAACTCCTCGCTCTTTTCCTTGCTCAAAGCCCCGTCGTCTTTCTCCAAACCGAAGCCCTTACCCGTGATCGGTACGAGGGCTTGGAAGTCGACGTCGTCCGCGTACTCCCAATCCTTCGGCGCGAGCTTGTTGGTGGGCTTCACTTTCACCACGCCGACCGTCGGCTTGGGCTTGGCGAGGATCGACGTATCGACCGTTTCCACCGCCGGCTTGCGAATCACGGCGTACCAAAATACGAACCCGCCCAGCACGACGAACAGCAGAACCGCCGCGGCCGCTCCGACGACGTACATCATCGTTTTGTCTTTCTTCTCCTTGGCCACCGGCTTGCGGCCCCGCGGTTTTTCGTCTTCGTCGTCGTCCTCATACCGACGGCGTTTGCGGCGCGGGCGGTCGTCTTCCTCATCGTCTTCGTCGTCTTCAACCGCCGCACGCTTCTTCGGTTTCGGTGCCGGTTCATCGAATGCGAACCCGGATGGTTCCGGGTATGTCGGGGCTGCAACGGCCATCGGCGCCGGAACCGGTTGAGCCATGACCACCGGCGATTCGGCGGGTTCTTCGAGGATTTCCAACCCGATGGCGGGGATGGTGATGATCGTTTGGCAGGTGCGGCACTTGGCACGCTTCCCCGCAGCCGATTCGGGCGCGGCGAGAATCGTCCCACAACTGGGGCAGGTCACCGGAATCGGCATAATCGAACCTACGGACGGGGCGGAAGCGGAAGAACTAACGGATGATCGATTATTACGACCCCTTTCGTAGGAATCGAGAAAAAAATTCACCGGGTTGCACCGCGACCCCGTGCCGCCCAATAGAATTTCCCAACTCTCCCGATTCGGCTGCCCCCGTGGCAGTTTCCGGATTCGGCATCCTGTTCCGCGAGGATTCGATGTCACTTTCCCACGGTTCTGCGGGGGTCGTTGCCCCGCCGAAGCCCTCCAAAACTTCCTACCCCGTTCAAGAAGTCGAATCGATCACGATCCGTTTCGCGGGGGACTCAGGCGACGGCATGCAATTGGCCGGTACGCAGTTCACCAACACCTCCGCCTTGGCCGGGAACGATATCGCCACGTTCCCCGACTTCCCCGCCGAAATCCGGGCACCGGCGGGTACACTCGCCGGGGTTTCCGGCTACCAAGTTCACTTCAGCAGCACCGAAATTCACACCCCCGGCGATATCCTCAATTGCCTCGTGGCGATGAACCCGGCCGCACTGAAAACCAACCTCCGCGATCTCGAACCGGGCGGCATCCTGATCGTCAACACCGATTCCTACGGCAAGAACGATCTCGAAAAGGCCAAGTACAAAACCGATCCGCTCGAAGACGGTACCGTGAAGGGTTACCGCTTGATCCGCGTGTCCATCACCAAGCTCACCCGCGAAGCGGTGAAGGAATGCGGCCTCTCGCCCCGCGAACAGGATCGCTGCAAAAACTTCTTCGCCCTCGGCCTCGTGTATTGGATGTACGAGCGTTCCCTCGAAACCACCTTGAAGTGGATCAAGGAGAAGTTCGGCAAGAACCCGGCAGTGCTCGACGCCAACACGAAGGCACTCAAAGCGGGGTACAACTACGGCGAAACCGTCGAAGTGATGCCCGTGCAGTACAAGGTGGCCAAGGCGAACATCGCCCCCGGCACTTACCGCAAGATTATGGGGAACGACGCCCTCGCCCTCGGCCTCGTCGCGGCGGCCCATTCATTGAACAAGACGCTCGTGTATTCCGGCTATCCGATCACCCCGGCGAGCAGCGTGCTGGAAAGCCTGGCGGACATGAAACGCCACGGCGTGAAAACGCTGCAAGCCGAGGATGAAATCGCCGCGATCGGTGTGGCCATCGGGGCTAGCTTCGGCGGTGCCATCGGCGTGACGGGAACCAGCGGCCCCGGAATCTGCCTGAAATCCGAGGCCATCGGCTTGGCGGTGATGACCGAACTCCCGCTCGTGATCATCGATGTGCAACGCGGTGGCCCCAGCACCGGCTTGCCCACGAAAACCGAACAAGCCGACCTCCTCCAAGCCATGTTCGGCCGCAACGGCGAATGCCCGGTTGCGATCATCGCCCCGCAAACGCCGGTGGATTGCTTCGAGATCGCCTATGAGGCGGTGCGGATCGCCACGCAGTTCATGTGCCCCGTGTTCATCCTTTCCGATGGTTACCTCGCCAACGGTGCGGAACCGTGGAAGATTCCCGATCACACGAAGTTGCCGAAGCTCCAGGTGGTTCACCCCACCGGGCCGAACAGCGAGGGTTGGACCGGCCCCGGCCACGAAGTCGGCGAAGGCTCGGCGAGCCGTTACCTGCCCTACAAGCGGGATGAGCATTTGGCCCGACCGTGGGCGATCCCCGGTACGCCGGGCTTGGAACACCGCATCGGCGGTATCGAAAAGCAAGACATCACCGGGAACATCAATTACGAGCCGGGCAACCACGAGCACATGATCGAAACGCGGGCACGCAAGATCGAGAACATCTCGCTGACGATCCCCGACTTGGAAGTGTTCGGCGACGCGGATGCCGAGTTGCTCGTGCTCGGCTGGGGCGGAACCTACGGCAGCATAACTACCGCCGTGGATCGCGCCCAACGCAAGGGGTTGAAGGTCGCCCGTGCCCACCTTCGGTATTTGAACCCGATGCCCAAGAACACCGAAGAGGTGTTGAAACGCTTCAAGAAGATACTCGTGCCGGAATTAAACAGTGGCCAACTGCTTTGGCTCTTGCGGGCCAAGTATTTGGTACCCGCCAAGGGGTTGAACAAGGTGCAAGGCCGACCGTTCTTGATTTCTGAAATCGAGACTGCTATCGCTTCTGCCCTCGAAAACGATTGAAAGCCGGGGGACATTGTCCCCCGGTTCCCGACGGAGGGACGATGTCCCTCCGCTTTCTTCACTCTCCAACCCATACCGATACCCAATCCCATGTCCGCTACTGCACTCCCCACCCTCACCGCCAAAGATCTCACTTCGGATCAAGAAGTCCGCTGGTGCCCCGGCTGCGGCGATTACTCTATCCTCGCCCAGATGAAAAAGGCGCTCACCACCGTGGGCATCCCCCGCGAGAAAATAGCCTTCGTCTCGGGCATCGGCTGTTCCAGCCGCTTCCCCTACTACATGAACACCTACGGTTTCCACACGATCCACGGCCGGGCGCCCACGTTCGCCACGGGTTTGCGATTGGCCAACCCCGAACTGCAAATCTGGGTCGTCACCGGCGATGGCGACGGCATGAGCATCGGCGGCAACCACCTTTTCCACGTCCTCCGGCGGAACATCGATCTCAAAGTGCTGATGTTCAACAACGAAATCTACGGCCTCACCAAGGGCCAGTATTCTCCCACGAGCCGAATGGGAACCAAGACGAAAACGAGCCCGCAAGGTTCCCTCGAACGCCCCGGGCGGCCGCTGACGTTCGCTATCGGTGCCGAGGCAACTTTCGTCGCCCGCACGGTCGATGTCGACGTTCAGCACCTCACCGCCATGCTGCACCGCGTCAGCGCCCACAAGGGGGCCGCGTTCGTGGAAATCTACCAGAACTGCAAGATCTTCAACGACGGGGTGTTCGAATACGCCACGGACAAGAGCGTGAAGGCCGACAACCTCCTGTACCTCGAACACGGCAAGCCGATGATCTTCGGCAAGGACCGCAACAAGGGCATCCGCCTAGTCGGCATCCACCCCGAAGTGGTGGAAATCGGCAAGGATTGCCAAATCGACGACCTGCTGATCCACGATGAAACCAACGACGATCCGACGCTCGCCTTCATGCTCAGCCGCATGACCGGCCCCGATTTTCCCGAAGTGGTCGGCGTGTTGCGGGCCGTGCGCCGGCCCAGTTACGAAGAGCTCCTCGCCAAAGCGACCGAAGAACAGATCGCCAAGAAAGGTAAGGCCACCGTGGCCGACCTGTTCAAGGCCGAGGATATTTGGACCGTGGTGTAGGAGTCGTCGGGTTTTCAAGTCGTCAAGACATCAAGTCCGTAAAACGACTTGGCGTTGCTACTTGACGACCTGAAGACTTGACGACTTGCGGATATGATTTGCCCTTCCTGTGCCACACCGAATTTGCCCGGCGCCGAACTCTGCCATTGGTGCGTGTTCGCGCTGGCCTCGATCGATCGATCGATGCCGGGTACGCACGTCGAAAGCCATTTGCTGAACGATACGGTTTCGCTGATCTGCCCGCGGATCCTCCAGATCGTACCGTCGGATGCGACGCTGGGTGCGGCCATCGCCAAGATGGTGGGGCAAGCGGTCGGGGCGGTTCTCGTGGCCGGCTCGGCGGGGGAACTCCTCGGCATCCTCACGGAACGCGATTTCCTTACCCGCGTGGCCGGGGCACCCGATTTCGCCAAACGCATGGTACGCGATTACATGACCCGCGATCCGGAAACCGTGGATGCGGGCGATCCCTTGGCAGTGGCTTTGTCCAAGATGGATCTCGGCGGTTACCGGCACTTGCCGGTGATGGAGTACGGGAGGCCCGTGGGAATGGTGTCGCTGCGAGATGTGCTCAAGCACTTGTTGAAGCTGTGCCAAGACGTGGAGTAAATCGCGCCATTGCCGCCTTGCCGATCCCGGGGTCGCCTCTAAGTTATCTTCTAAGTGAAGTATCCGATTCATGGAATCTAGCAATGAAAAAAGGCATACACCCCGAATACCGTTCGGTCGTTTTCCGCGACGTCTCGGCCGAGGTCTCGTTCCTCACCCGCTCCTGCGTCGAGTGCGACGAAACCGTGACTTGGACCGACGGCCAAGAATACCCGCTTTACAAGCTCGAAATATCGAGCGCCAGCCACCCGTTCTACACCGGCAAGATGAAGTTTCTCGATACGACCGGCCGCGTCGAGAAGTTCCAGAAGAAATACTCGAAGTCCGGTTACGCGGGCAAAGCCCCCGGTCAAGCCGAGAGCGAATCCGCCGACAAGAAGTAGCGAACGCGATCCATTCCCGAAGCCCGCGGAGCCTGCCTCCGTGGGCTTCGTTGTTTTGTTAGCCCGGCGCGCCAGCGAGGGCTTCCAGAACTTCGGCACTTGCGGAATGGTCAACTGTCAACGTGGCTGGAAGCCCTCGCTGGCGCGTCGGGCTAACAAAGCGGGTTTCCCATGTGGCCGATCATGGTGCAGAAATTGGAGCGATTCCGCGTACTGGAAAACCAGCTCTCGGATATCGCCATCGCCACCGATCCGGCCAAGTTCGCCGTCGTGGCGAAGGAACACGCCTTACTCTCTAAACTCGTCAAGCCCTATCTCGAATTCGAACAACTCGGCAAGGATATCGTTTTCTCCGAGCAAATGCTGAAAACGGAAACCGATCCCGAAATGCTGGCGATGGCGAACGAAGAACTCGACTTGCTCCGACCGAAATACGCGGCGTTCAAGGATCGCATCGAAGATCAATTGCTCGTGGACCCCGGCGAAGACTTCGATAGTTTGATCGTCGAAATCCGCGCGGGCACCGGCGGCGACGAAGCGGCCCTGTTCGCCGGGAACCTTTACGAAATGTACACGCGCTACGCCCGCACCCAAGGCTGGAGCATCGAGGAAATCTCCGCCAGCGACGGCGAGGCGGGGGGCTTCAAAGAAGTGATCTTCACCGTGAAGGGCGAAGAGGTTTACCAGCACCTGCGCTTCGAGAGCGGCGGCCACCGCGTGCAACGCGTACCCAAGACGGAAACGCAAGGCCGCATCCACACCTCGCTGGCCACGGTCGGCGTGATGCCCGAACCCGATCTTTCGCAGGTGGAAATCAAGGACGAAGACATCGAATGGGAACGGATGCGGGCCGGCGGCGCCGGCGGCCAGCACGTGAACAAGACCGAATCGGCCGTGCGGATTTGGTACAAAAAAGGCACGCCGGATGAAATGGAAATCAAGTGCCAAGACGGCCGCAGCCAAACGAAGAACTACGAACAGGCGATGCGGATTCTCCGCGGCCGCGTGTTCGAACGGCACCAAGCGCGGGTTCACAAGGAACGCTCCGACTTGCGACGCACGCTTATCGGCGGCGGCGACCGCAGCGCCCGCATCCGAACTTACAACTTCCCCGATGGCCGCGTGACCGACCACCGCATCGGCTTGAGCGTGTACAAATTGCCCGAGATTCTGGGTGGCACGTTAGACTTGGTAATCGAACCGCTGAAAGCCCACGATAAACAAGAACGATTAGCAGCGACGAAAGTGTGAGAAAAGCCCACCCGTTGCAGGGGGTGGGCTTGGCGATTTTACATGATCGCTTTGGTAAAGGGTACATTCCCCTTGTCCACGATCTTGATTGGGCGACCGCCGGGGGCGTCGTTGTCCTTGGTGTGATCGACACCCAGCACTTCGTACACGGTGGCCAAGAAGTCGCCGGTCTTCACGG
>JBBQWA010000058.1:0-16976 GCA_038211045.1 Gemmatales bacterium | reverse complement strand
GAAGGCCCGTTGAAGTTGCGGGAAGCTGCGGAAATGCGGAGCGTCGAACAGGCCGCGGAGCGGCAGGGGATCGAGCCACACCGCCCGCAAGGAGATCGCCTCGGGGCAATTCGCCAGCAACGGCGAAATCACCGGCCCTCGGGGCGTAACGAGGATTTCTTCGACTACATCCGCGGCACCTTTCACCCGGATGGTTTCCTTCACCACTTCGCACAGAGTGAAGCTGCCCTCCGAGTTGCGAACGCTTTTCCCGTCCTCGCCGAGGGTTTCAATGAAGAGGTCGGTGTTGTCGGTCAGCCCGGCGGTCACGCCCCACGCGGCGAAGCCGTTGTGGCCGATGGCCACGGTGGGGGAACCGGCGAGCGTCGCCCCGGCGATGGCCCATTCCGGCGTTCGCACTTGCACGAGATACCACGGCCCCGGCACGTTCGGCCCCAAGTGCGGATCGTTGGCGAGGATCGGCTTGCCCGAGGCGGTGCGGGATCCGGCGATCAGCCAGTTGTTGGAACCGCCGCCGCGAGGGAGGAAATGTTGGAAGGCGTCGAGATCGGCGAGTAGGGCATCGACACCAACCGCTTCACTTCGTGAAGAGACCTCCCCCATCGGGCGGGAGGTGGAAGAGGCAACCGGGTCGAGTGACTTCAGCGCTTCGGCACCATCCGCTTGAAGAATCCGCAACCGCGCCAGTTCCACATCCCAATTTCCGGGAAGCGAGAACGACATCAGCTTCAATACGCCCAGCACGTCGCTCGGTTCCCAAGCACCGGGCGAAGACTTCAACAAGGTGAACTCGTGGGCCGGTTTCGGGCTGCCGAGGGTATTCCCCGAATTGACCCCGGCACAATACGCTCCGAGCGAAGTGAGAACGTCCGTATCCAAGGCTTTCGTTTGTTCCACGGCGGCCCGGTGGAAGCCGATGCGACGGCTCATTCGATCGACGGGCAACCCCTCCGCTCCCACCAACTCGGCGAGCGTGCCCCGCACCACACGCCGCAGGGTTTCGAGTTGGAATGCTCGATCTTGCCCTTGGGCGAACCCGATGCCGAACATGGCATCCGTGGTGGTTTGTGCTTCGATGCAGGCGATACCGAATTTGTCCCGGCGGAGAACGACGGGTGCAGTCAGGCCGGTGACCCGCAGTTCACCCTCCGCCAGCGGAAGCCGACGGCCGAACACGCAACGCAAGAGCAACCGAGGAATGTTCACGACATTGCACCTTTCGGAGTGGATTAGCAACGCCTCGCAAGGTTGACAGACACCCGGCCGCTCATCCCTCGCTTTTCGCAATGTACGGGTTGTGCGGCCTGTTCCGAACGAAACACGACCACGGTACCCGAGAATGCCCGTTCGGCGCGATTTGGAACGCAAGCGGGGAATCCTCGCGTCGATTGGTTCCTGTGGGGCCGGTTCTTGCGTAGAATCTTCGGTACGGCCTAGGCTTCTCGATCTCGGTTTCGGAGGGATTTCCCATGAAGCGTTTCCTGCCGGCGATTGCCGCGACTATCGCCCTCGGTTTTGCCACCCCCGCGATGGCGTTCGATCTGGGTTTGGGCTTGTTCAAAAAGAAACCGGTCGGGCCTTCCGCGACTCCCGCGAAATCGGACACCTCCACGAAGGTGAAGCAACTCGTGGCAACGCTGATTTCGGATACCGACATCGACCGCCGCAAAGCTGCGGCGGAAGCACTGCGAACGCACGACCCGCGGAACAATCCGGATATTATCCCCGCACTCGTGGATTCGCTTCAAAAAGATCCGTCGGCGACGGTGCGGGCGCTCGTAGCCGAATCGATCGGCATGTACAAATCGGTACACCAATCCGCCGCCGTGGCCCTCGAAGCCTCCGAAAAGAACGATCCGGATGCCGCCGTGCGGGAAGCCTCCAAGAGCGCCTTGTGGCAGTACCATCTGAGCGGGTATAAGCCTTCCACAGTGGCCACTGGCAATTCCAGCCAATCGAACGAACCTCCGCTGGCGGCCCCTCGGTTGAACCCAACGAACGTGGCGGTGAAGCCGCCAGTGACCGTACCCACCGCGACCGATTTCCGGCCGATTACCCAAGGGATGGGGAAATCGCAAACGTATCAGCCGACGGCAGAGCCTCCGCTGGCGAAGCCGAAAGGCACGGTGCCTCCGCCGGACGTGGTTCCGGATAGCCAACCGAGCCGGGTCGATCCGCAAACGCTCACGTTGCCGACGATTCCCAATGGCAATGCCGTTCCAACGATTACCCCGCCGCCCATGTTGAAGTGAGGATACGCTCGAATGCGGAACATGTTCGTACTCGCCGGTCTCGCGTTTCTCGCCCCCGTTGCGCTCGCCGTGGAACCCCCGGCGGGCCAACTCACGCCGGACATCGTTTACAGCACGGCGGGCAACGAAAAATTGCAACTCGATTTGGTGGTTCCGAAAACGCCCGGCCCGCATCCGTGCGTGATCTGCTTCCACGGCGGCGCATGGCGTGCCGGGAGCCGAAAGGATCTCACTCGCCCGACGATGTTCGCCCCCGGTGGAAAAGAGGCTGGGCTGTTGGAAGTGCTGGCGAAAGCCGGGTACGCCTCGGCTTCCGTTTCGTACCGCTTGGCACCCGGGGCGAAATTCCCCGCTCAGATCGAAGACGCGAAAACCGCCGTGCGATTCCTTCGATCGAACGCCAAGAAGTACGATCTCGATCCGGAAAAATTCGCGGCCCTCGGCTTCTCCGCCGGGGGGCACCTCGCCGCGCTCCTCGGCACCACCGATTCCAAAGCCGGGTTCGACGGCGCGGAATACCCCAACGTTTCCAGCAAAGTTCAGGCGGTGATCGATTTCTTCGGCCCGACCGATATGGTGTTGTACTGCGAAACGCCCTTGGCGAACGAAGCGTACATGGCGCCGTTCCTCGGCAAAGAATGCTTGAAGGATCAGAGCAAGCATAAGCTCGCATCGCCGATTGAGTATGTGACGAAAAACGCTCCGCCATTCTTGATTCTCCACGGCACCGCGGATGTGATCGTTCCGATCATCCATTCGGAACGCTTCCAGAAGAAGCTGACGGAAGCCGGGGTGAAGGGCGAATTGGTTAAACTCAGCGGCAAAGGCCACGGTTGGGACAGCGAAGACGCGGTGGAGAAATCGAAGAAGGCGGTGCTCAAGTTCCTCGCGGAGGAACTTCCGAGCGGAGCAAAGAAGTGATCGAGAGAGCAAGAATAAAAAGCCCACCCGCTGCAACGGGTTGGCTTGTGTTGTTGCTGTTGATAATCCCGCTCGTCGGCCACGGCTGCCACCGCGGGGGGCACGATCTCGATCTCGAACCGAATGCCATCATCGGCACTCGGCCGCCACGAGATCCGGAACCGCCACCATTGGCGTCCGCCGGCGCTTCTGATGCTCCCGGTGCACCGCGTCGCCGATAAAGATTATCACGGAAAGCCAAACGCAACTGATCGCGGCCCAATTCGCTATCCCCATCGTCTCCTTCAACAACAGCACGGCGATGAGAAATTGCACCGTCGGCGAGATGAACTGAATCAACGACTGCGTGAGCAACGGCAGCTTGCGGATCGAAAGTGTGAACGTGAGCAGCGGGATCACGGTTACCAATCCGCTGAACATCAAGAGTGCGTTCAACTCCGCGTTGGGGCCGAAACTGCCCGAGCCGCGGGCTTCGCAGTACAGCAAGTACGCGATACACGGCCCGAGCATCAGCAGGCTTTCGATGGTCAACCCGGTGCTGCTATCCACGGGAATACGCTTGCGGACGAACCCGTAGCAACCGAAGGTGATGGGTAGCGCCAGCGCGAGCCACGGGAAGACGCCTTGGAGAATCAGGGGAATGCTCACTCCGACGACGATCAAACCGAGTGCCGGGTAATGGGCGGGCCGCATTCTTTCGCCGAGGAACATCGTGGCCAGGAAAGCATTCACCAACGGCAGCATGTAGTAACCGAGGCTCGCCTCCGCGACGCGGCCCGATACGGAAGCGTAGATATAGAGGAGCCAATTTCCCGCGAGCAGAATCCCGGAAAGCACTAACGTGAGTACCAATTTGCGTGAAGCGAGCACTCGGATCAGCGTTGCGAATCCGCCCGGCACGAACGCCGTGATGAGCAACATCATCGGGAACGACCACGATATGCGGTGGGCGAGGATTTCCCCGGCGGGCACTTCCTTGATTTCGCGGAAGTAAAGGGGCACCAACCCCCAACAGCAATACGCGACGATCCCGTAGATCAATCCGCTGCGAAACTGGGCCGGGGAATGCAAGGCATCTCCTTTTTCACTCCCCTCTTTTTTGGGGGAGAGGGGTTGGGGGTGAGGGGGCAATATAGGATTTTTCCTCACCCCTAGCCCCTCTCCCCCAAGGGAGAGGGGAACAATACCGAATCCAATAACCGGTGGAAGTGGAATCCCCCGGCTTCACGCTTCACGCTGAATCGGCCCGTGGAATAGCTCCGGCTGCCGAGGCCGCGTTGCACCTGTTCGCAAATGATGCGATCTTCTTCCTGAACTTCCTCGGCCACCCGGATACTTTCCGCACGGAACGCTTCATCGTGGTGCGACGCGAAGTAGAAGTCGAAAACTACCCGGCAGCGATGGACATCCAACGGCAGCACGAGGTTCGTATCCGAGATGCCGGAGTACCGGTTCACCATAAAGTTCGGGAATAGCCACCAATAGGCCGCGTCGCCGGTACGGGTGATACCGACTCCACCCGTGGAAGCTTGCAGCGGGCTGGTTTGCACGCTCGATTGGGCGAACAACTCGGTGCGGTACTCTTTGTATTCGATGGCCCCGGCGAGGGCCGGATGAACCGTGTTCACGTGGTAACCACCATCAAGGTAGTTATCGATGTACACCTTCCAATTGCAATTCACGTCGTATACCCGCCGGGCGTGGAATTGGAGGTCGGCTGGCATCGGCTCGGCGAAAAATTCCGGGTGCGATTGTTCGACCGTCGTCTTCGCCCCGTTCAAATGCACCCAGACGAATCCGCCCGATTCGAGCACCTCACCCAACGGCGCCAAGCCGTTCTCGGCTTTCTCGAAATTGCACACGCCCTCGAATTCCGGCGTGCCGAGGAGCTTCCCAGCGAGGTCGTACGTCCAACCGTGGTAGCGGCAGCGTAACTTGGAAACGCACCCCGATTCCCCGTTCAACACCGGTGCGGCGCGATGCCGGCAGACGTTGAAGAACCCGCGTAACAGACCATCGGCCCCGCGCACTACTGCGATCGGTTCCCCGGCGATCTCCGCCGTAAGGAACTCCCCCGGCTTCCGCACTTGCTCCGCACGGCCGACGCACTGCCAAGAATCGGCGAACACCGCGTGCCTTTCCCGCACGGCCATCGCCGGATCGGTGTACCAATCGCTCGGAATTGTGCGGGCCGATTCCAGCGGCAACGATGGATCGAAGTGGGGCATAGTTGATTGAGCCACAGAGGCGCAGAGAACATCGAGAAGACAAGCCGAGGATTCTCTCGGTGTTATCTGTGCCTCTGTGGCGAATTTCTTATTGTGAATGAGGATTTCGTCCCGTCACTCTACTTGATCCACTGCCATGGCTCTCCCCGAAACCGTTTTGCAATTCGGCTCCGGTCGCTTCCTCCGCGCCTTCGCCGATCTCTTCATTCACCACGGCAACACCGGAGGCCAGGCCATCGGTAAAGTGGTGATCGTACAATCGACCGGCGAGGGCCGTGCCGGGGGGCTGAACGCCCAGAACGGCAAGTATCACGTCGTCGTGCGCGGATTCGAGAACGGCGAAGTGGTCGATCGCGTTGAGGTATGCGAAAGCGTGAGCCGGGCGCTGCACGCGGGTACTCAGTGGAACGAAGTGTTGCAACTCGCGGCTTCGCCGGAGTTGAAAACGATTCTCTCGAACACCACCGAAGCCGGGTTCAAACTCGAAGACGATTCCCCGGGCGATGCGTTGCCGAAATCCTTCCCGGCGAAGTTGCTCGCGGTGCTCAAAGCCCGTTGGGAAGCGAAGCAAGCCCCGCCGACGGTGATCCCGTGCGAACTGATCGAAGGCAACGCGAAGATTCTCAAAGACCTCGTTTTGAAGATCGCGGACGATTGGAACTACCCGGACGCTTTTCTCGGTTGGCTGATTCGCACGCCGTTCTTGCATACGCTTGTCGATCGCATCGTCACGGGTACCCCGGCCGATCACCCGCTTTTAGCCAGCGATCCGATGGTGATCGTGGCCGAGCCTTTCGCTTTCTTCGCTTTGGAAGATCATCCCAAATCGCAATTCCAACTCGTTCACCCCGCGATTACCCGTGCTGAGGATGTCGCTCCGTACTTCCTGCGTAAAGTTCGGATTCTGAATGCGGCCCATACCGCTTTGCTGATTCGAGCCGTGCCCAAGGGATTCAAGATTGTGCGCGACGCGGTGAACGATCCGGAACTCGGGCCATGGTTGGAACATTTATTGAAAGAGGAAATCGTACCGGCGTTGCAAGGTCGTGTCGATGGGGGCGTACGCTTCGCCGAGCAAACGATTGAGCGGTTCAAAAACCCGTTCCTTGATCACAAATTCTCGGACATCGCGTTGCACCACGAGAGCAAAATGAAAGTGCGGCTCGTGCCCACGCGGGACGAATACACCGCGAAGTTTGGCAAAGCCCCGCCTCTGCTCACGCGGGTAATCGAGGAAGGATTCGCAAACAAGTAAGGGGTTGGATTGACCCTCTCTCCCCAGCGGGAGAGAGGGTAAGCAAAGAACTGCCGCCCGCCTTACTTCTTTTTCCCGAGGGATTGCCTGGCCAGATCGCTCAGATCGACCAAACGTTGCTGAGCTTCCGTGGCGGAACAGAATGCGACGAGATCGCATTTGTCCGAACTCCGAGTGGCCGCGCTGATGTCCGAATCGACCGCGAAGTAATCGTACACTTGGTTGGGATGGCCCGCGACGCCGAAGGAGCCTCCGAAAAAGCTGCCGAGCCGGACGATCTTATTCATGAGCTTACCCCTGATATGGCGGGCCGGTGTCTGCACCCGAAAGGCTAGTTTACCCCTTCGGTATCCACAGGGGTTGCACAATCTCCTCAGATTTCCGATTTGAACCGAAGGGGGAGGTTTCCGCCCGCTCGCCGTGCCGAGAGCGAATCTATAAATCGGAAGTGTATCAGCACGTTCCGAAACGCTTGGGCCAACAATCATGACCAACTTGCCGTGGTGGGTATATGTGATCTTCGCGGGGCTTTCCTGGGGCATGTACGTTCCGATCATTTTCTTCGGCGGCCAGTTACTTACGCCGGACGGCAACACTGGCATCGGCGGGCGGCTCGCCAGCATTCTCTGCGTCGGCGTGGCCTACTTTCTATTGGCGGTGCTGGTTCCCTTGGCGTTAATGGCCACGCAAGAGAACGCGACCCCCAATTGGCGCACGGTGGGGTTGGTGTTCAGCGGGTTGGCAGGCGTCGCAGGGGCCGTAGGTGCGATCTGCGTGATCTTTGCTAGCTCGGCAGCTTCAAAAACGGCGGGCGAGGAATTCAAAACGGAAATCGCCGCGTTGAAAGCCCAAGCCGAGGCTGAACCGGATTCCGTGAAGAAAGCGGAGATCGAAGAAACGATCAAGGAAAAATCTCTCCCGGCAAGCCGGAAGAAGTACATCGCCAAGTATCGTATGTTCATCGCGCCGTTGATCTTTGCTCTCGCCCCGCTCATCAACACGCTGCTCAGCTTGATCTGGCATCCCGATGCGGCCAGCGGCGTCTGGGGTTTGGAAGCGTTCCACCTCGAAATGCCCAATTGGAAGCTGCCCCTCGGCATCATGTTCGTCGCCGTCGGTACGTTCTTAGTGCTCTTTTCCAAAGAAGAAGGCGAGTTGAACAAAGGTGCGAAGCATGCCCCGCCCGCAATGAAAGCGGGCTGATGCAACAACGGAAAGCGACGTAATGGCAATTCCAACGGAGCCGCGAGCGTGAGCGAGCGAAACGGTTCCAATTCCAACGGAGCCGCGAGGTTTCGCTCCCTCACGCTCGCGGCTGAAGTGCGAACCGCTCTATGCCCCTTCGGGGCGATCCGGGTAACGATGGGGTTCAGGCGACTGATTGTAGATTGTGCTGGGAAAGTACTCAACCAAGTAATGCACGATCCGTTTCGCCGAGAGAATCCCGATCGGATGGTTCTCTTCATCCACCACGGGTAGGTGGCGGTAGCCCCCTTGTTGCATCCGCGTGATCGCGGTGCTGATCGAATCTTTCGGTTGCACCGAAATCGGCTCCTCGGTCATCACGTCGCGGAGCGGATCGTTCAGCGGCTTCCCCACCGCGAGAACCCGCTTCAACAAATCGCGTTCTGTGAAAATCCCGACGAGCGTCCCCGCCTCCGTGACCAATAAACAACCGACCCGTTCCGAACGCATCATCTCCACCGCGTCGGCCACGGTTTGTTCCACGTCGATTTGGCGCGGGGGCGTCGGCTTGAGCCGTTGCACGCTTTCCACCATCAAGTTCCGTGTCAGTTCCATGTTGCCGATTGTCGGGAAGTGCGTTCGCTCGGCAAGCCCCGCGGGGCTATAACATGGGCATTCCCAAAGCCGAGGCCCCGCGATGCCCGCCCCCGAACGAATGCTCACGATCCTCCGGCGCGCGACCGAATTCGTGAAACGCACGCCCGGCAGGCATGGCCATACCGTCTTTTTGAAGGACGCCAAAGACGTTCTCGTGGCGGGCGATTTGCACGGCCATTTGGGCAACTTTCAAACCGTGATGAACGCCGCGGCCCTCGCGGCCAACTCCAAACGGCACCTCGTTCTTCAGGAGGTGATTCACAGTGCCTTCCGCTACCCCACCGGCGGCGATAAATCGCACCAGTTGCTCGATCTCTTCGCCGCCTTGAAATGCCAGTTCCCCGAGCGCGTTCACTTGCTCCCCGGCAACCACGAAATGGCCCAAATGACCGGCCGCCCCATCGGCAAAGGGAACGAATCGTACAACGAGTTGTTCGTGGAAGGCATTAAGGCGGGTTACGGCACGGCGTGGGGGGAGATTCACAAAGCGTACATGGAAATGCTGAAGGCGTTGCCACTGGCGATCCGCACGCCGAACCGCATGTTCATCAGCCACAGCTTGGTGCCGGCGCGGAACATGGCAACGTTCGATCCCGCGAGCTTGCTCGCGGAGAGTTACGACGAAAAGGAATACCTGCCGGGCGGCTGCGTATACGGTTTGCTCTGGGGGCGGGATACTTCGCAGGAGAACGCCGAGGAATTCCTGCGGAAAGTGGATGCCGACTTGCTCATCAGCGGACACATCCCCACGGACACCGGCTACGATACCCCCAACACGAAACAGTTGATCGTCGATTGTTCGGAATCGCCCGCCGCGTATGTGCTGTTCCCTGCGGATACTGCAATCACGCACGCCGAGCTCGTGGCGTGCGTGCGAACGATTTAATTACGATCCGATCGGCTGATCGGGGAGAATCCGCGGAGGCGGTGGTGTGGCTGGGTAGATTTCCGGGCGCGGAGAATTGGGGCGGCCATCATCGGGGGGATCGTCCGGGATGCTCGGAGGCGGCAGCGTAAGAGACTTCGTTCGCAATCGATCGGCGTTGCCGACGAGTTCTTCGTTTTTGATCGGTTTGGCGGGTACGAGTTTCAGGTTCACATATCGAACATCTTCAATGCGGAACGGCCAAACCACCTCGGCGAAGAAATCGAGGCCGGGGTAATCGTGCCACTTCGGCTCGAACTTCTCGCGAACCACCAGCGATTCGTAGCCGGGTGCGGACGCGCGAAACTCGTAGAACCCGCCGTATTCCCAGCGCCCATCGACCGGAGCGGGGCCTAAAGTGTGACCGTCCACGGCCACTTGGGCCGCGGGCACGTTGGTCGCCACAACGAAGCGACGATCGACGCACCCCGCAAAAACCGTGGGGACTGCCGCGAGGATCAACGAACGCCATAACTGGCTCGGCATTCTTCGCCCGCCGCGTGAGTACTGAATTTTTGGGTACGGCGGGGGCGATAACCGAACGTTCGATTTCCGTCAAGCAAGGATTTTGGCGATTTGGCATCTCAACCTAAAACGGTGCCGATGAGGTGACGGAAACGGAGATTCGTTTCGCTGCCGATTCCCCAAGGACGATCGGCTTCGATGGCCACGCTTGCTCGCTCGTAACCAACAGCGTTCGGGGGGAAACCCGTTCCAACACCTGCAGCCCGGCCCGCTTCGCCAACTCCGGCGTGTTGCACTCGCGGCTCAAGTGCAGTTGGATTACGGCTTGCAGGTTGCAGAATTCGCCGGTGCCGAGGAGTGCGGCCGCTTGTTCGTTCGAGAGGTGGCCGTCGTCCGAGAGTACCCGTTCCACCAAGAATCGCGGCCGTTTGCTCCGCCGTTGCATCGGCACGTCGTGGTTGAATTCCAAACCGAGGGCGTCGATACCCTCGAACAAGTCGATCAAATGCTCGTCGATGCATCCCAAATCGCTGGCGTGCCCGTAGGCCCAATCTTCCGTGTCGAATCGGAACGCCAATGTCGGTTCACTATCGTGGCAGACCCGGATGGCCGTGGCTCGAATCGGGCCGAGTTCGAACGGAAACGCTGGGAGGTATTCGCGGAGCAACCCGGCGGCTTGCAGGGGAACGAAGGCGTCGCAATCCTTCAGGTACTCGCGGTGCTGCGGGTGCAAGTACAACGGGATCCCCAGCGAACGCAAGTGTTGCAGTGCGAACTTATTCCAGTGATCGGAATGCGTGTGGGTGAGCACGACGGCGTGAACGTTCGACCACGAACGCCCGATCTGCTGCAATCGATTGGCGATTTCGCGTTGGTTGAATCCGCAATCGACGAGGATACCGAACTGCCCCGCTTCGATGAGCGTTGCGTTGCCCGAACTGCCGCTGCCCAAAACCGTGATGCGACCACTCAAGCGATGAATCCGTTCCGGGGAATGTTGAAAGAATTAAACTATCCCGGATGCGGCGTGTAGGGAAGCGCGAGTCGTAGGGATGGATCACGGCGTGCGGATCGCCTTCGCCATGCCGGCGGCGAAGCGTTGCCCCAATTCGATTTGGCTGGAGGCGTCGAAGTGCGTGCCCATATCGAAGGTTTTCAGTTTGTCGGCTGGAACGAAGAAGGTTCCTTTCACCTCCTTGGCCGTGGCCTTTTGCGCGTCTCGTACGCTGTCGCGTTTGCCGTTGTCGTACACCTCGCCGATGCCGAAGGGCAACTCGGGCGATTTCAAATCGGTGCGTACGCGGCCGATGAACGCGGTGAGCATCTTCTGGTATTCCTCGGCTTTCAACGAGGCATCACTTTCGCCTTGGTGCCAGATCATGCCGCGGAGGGCGAACGTGTGCCCCTGCGTTTTCAGGGTTGCCAGCGATGCCTCGGTGAACTTGAGGAACGCGGGGTAGAGCCGATCCTTGATGTCCGGGTTCCAATCCTTGGCGAGGCTGGTTCCCCCTTCTGCAAACTTGATGAGTGCGACCTTCTTGCCGGGGAGTTGATCCGCCATCGCCCGACCGAAGGCGAGTTCCGGGCCGAATGTATTGGATGGCAGCTTGGCGGGTTTACCTTTACCGGGGGCGACGCTCCAACCCGGTTGCAATGGTTGGAAGCCGTCGCTGGCTAGGATTGGGCCTCTCAGCTCGGTACAGGAATAGGCGATAAGCACATCGGCTTGCGGTTTGGCGTACTTCGCCAGTGTGCCCGTGAGTTCGGCGGCTTTCCCACGGCCATCGCAATTGGATTGCCCGGCGACGATGAACACTTCATAGTGTTCCGCACGGGCCACGCCCGCGGCGATAGCGAAGCAACCCAAGATCAGAGCGGAGAGAGATCGCATCGTTTCGTTCCTCGATTGCGCACGGGGAGAGTACGCATCATACACTATCGGAATCCCTCCTCAATTCGGAGTTCCAATGCGTCGATTCTTCACAGCCATCGCAGCCGTACTTGTGGTGCAATTCCACGGCAGCGCCGCCGAGCCGGCCAAGGCCGAGGATGGCTTCGTTCCCCTTTTCAACGGTACCGATCTGGCCGGTTGGCACAACGTCAATTGCGCCCCGGAAACGTGGAGCGTTAAGAACAACGAGATCATCACCACCGGTAAACCGACGGGCTTCCTCCGCACCGCCAAGCAGTACGAAAACTTCGAGCTCGAATTCGAGTGGATGCACATCGAGAAGACCAAGATGGCCAACAGTGGCCTATTCGTGTGGGGCGATGCGCTGCCCGCCGTGGGAACCGGCTACACCCGCAGTATCGAAATCCAAGTGCTGCTCAATTTCAAACCCGCCGACGGTTGGGCCACCAGCGAGGGGGACATCTTCAGCATCTGGGGGGCGAAGTGCAAACCCGATCGCCCGCACCCGAAGGGCATTGAACGTTGCCTGCCGAGCGAGAACCGCACTAAGCAAGCCGGGGAATGGAACCATTACAAAGTGATTGGCAACAACGGTGTGCTGAAGCTGCACGTGAACGGCAAGGAAGTGAGCGGAGTTTCGGAATGCACGCCGCGAAAGGGTTACCTCGCGCTCGAAAGCGAAGGGGTGGAATGCCACTTCCGCAATATCAAGCTCAAGGAACTGCCGAGTACGAACCCGAAGCCGGAGGAAATCTGCACCGTCGATACCGGCTATAAACACTTGCTCGAAGGCTTGACCTTGAAAGGTTGGAAATGCGCCGATGGCGATTGGAAAGCCGGGGACGGCGCGATCCGATCGGCGGGCAAGGGTAGCATCACCTCCGAAACGGAATTCTCCGCGAGTGAACTCGTGATCGATTACAAGTTCCCGGCGAAATCGGCCGGGAAGCTGATCGTGACAGCCAATGGCAAAGCCTTCGAGTTCCCCGCTAAGGCCGCTTGGGCACGCGAGATCGTCAAGTTGGATCCCAATATGAAGGGGACGATTTCGATAGCCGGCGCCGAAGGGATGGATGTGCGCAACGTGTTCGTCAGGTAAATTTGAACTGGATGCGTCTGCGACGGTCAATACGTTGTCGTCGCTAACGCTTCCGGCTCTGAAAACAATCACACTAAACTCAAGGCCCGCTTCTCGCGGAGCATTTGCTTTTCGCTCGGTACACTGCGGATCACGTCGTTGTAGAGCGTATCGCGTTCGCGGGGTTCGCGGCCCGCCTCTTCGATCAATCGGCGGATATCGTTCACGGTCAATTCCTGCGGGGAATCTGAACCCGCTTCGTGGTAAATCTTCTCGTGAACCACGGTACCGTCGAGGTCGTCGGCCCCGTAGCTCAAGGCGATTTGTGCCGTCTTGATGCCGAGCATGATCCAATACGCTTTCACATGTTGGAAGTTGTCGAGCATCAACCGGCTGATCGCTTGCACCCGCAGATCCATCAATCCGCTCGGCTTCGGAATGTGACTCAACCGCGTGTTGTCCGGGTGGAAGGCCAACGGAATGAAGGTTTGGAAGCCGCCGGTTTCGTCTTGGAGTTCGCGCAACATCAGCAGGTGTTCAATGCGATGTTCGGGTTTCTCAATCGAACCGTAAAGCATCGTGGCATTCGATCGAAGTCCGCATTCGTGGGCCGTGCGGTGAACTTTGAGCCATTCGGTGCCATCGGCCTTGTGTTCGCATAGAACGTTTCGCACTTCGGCATTGAAGATTTCCGCGCCGCCGCCGGGAAGGCTTCCCAAGCCCGCGTCTTTCATTTCCAGCATGAGTTCGCGGAGCGGTCGTTTGGTCAGGCGTTGGAACCAATCCCATTCCACGGCTGTCCACGCTTTCAGGTGCAACTTCGGGTAAGCATCGTGGATGATGCGGAGGATGTTCAAATACCATTCGTAAGGTTTGAGGTGGTGCAAGCCGCCGACGATGTGCAATTCGGTCGCCCCGCGCGCGGTGGCTTCTCTGGCACGTTGCACGATTTGTTCATCGCTCATCACGTAGCCTTTGGGCGATTTCAGATCGGCCCGGAAGGCGCAGAACTGGCAGCGGTACACGCACACGTTCGTCGGGTTGAGGTGCGTGTTGACGTTGTAATAGGCGACGTTGCCGTTCTTGCGTTCCCGCACGAGGTTGGCCAGTTCCCCCAACGCGAACAGATCGTTCGAGCGTTCCATGGCCATGCCGTCGTCGAAGCTGAGCCGTACGCCCGCGTGAACTTTCTCTCGAATCGATAGGGGAAACATGGAAACTCCGGCATCGGATGGGGTGATTGGGAATTGTAGTTTTCCCACGATTGCAAGCCAATCACCGCCACTCCGATATAACCGCATTTCAGCGGAAGGCGCAACCCAAGCACGAAATACGGAGGGTGGAATCGTAAGGGTTACGAAACTCAGTTCAATTCAATCGCATACCGTTGCACAATTTCCAACGCCTCTTTCGTGGCGTGGGAATCGGGCCAAGCTTTCTTCATCTCGGCGACCTTGGCTTTCATCTGTTTCAACACGGTGGCATTGGCCTTCTGGTATTCCGGCATCCGCGAGCCGTCGGCCGTGCCAACCAAAGGGAGTTCGAGTTTCTTTAGCGCTGTCAACGCCGGGCGGGCCGCGAGTTCGGCGAGAACAACCTTTTCCTTTTTCAATTTGCCGATCATCTCGGTCGACTTCGTGGCGAGAGGCGTGCCTTTGTAAGTCGTCGGCAGCTTTTCCACGAGAACGAATGCGGCGAGGGCGTCCTTTCCTTGGAGTTCTTCCGCTTCTTTGAGTTTCTTTTGGCCTACTGCCGTCATCGATTCGAGAAGTGCCTTGGCCTCGGTTGCGGTTTCACCACCAGCAGACTTCAAAGCGACGACCTTCGCCAGTAGCGTTGCCGGGGATTTCCCCGCCTTGAGCTCCTTCACCACGGCTTGCACGGCGGGGCTGAATTTGTCTTTGCCGGTGGCGGCCACGATGGCATTTCCCACCGCGAGGCGGATTTGGGCATCGGCCGGGCCGGGCAGGCCCCGGTAAATGCACAGGCCTGTGTGATCGAAAACGAAGCAATGAGGGATGCCTTCGAGGTCGTCGTCGTTTTGGGCCCGCGTTTGCTGGCTGATGTGGAAGTTAACGCCACGTTGGAGCGCCGCCACGCGGATCTGCTCCGGCGTACCTTCCTGAACGTGCGACCCGAGTACGACCAAGCCGTAATCGGAAAGTTCCGCGTTCAGTGCCGCGATGGCGGGCATCGACTTCAGGCAAGGCGGGCACTCGATCCCCCAATAATCGAGGAAGACCACGCGGCCTTTCAAGTCTTCGGGTTTCACCATCGGCCCGGAGTTGTGCGTACCGATACGGATGTCGGCGGCCTTCGATTTCAGGCTGAACTTGCCCACTGGCTTCGGCGGTTCCGCCTTGGACTTCGGGTCGGCCTTCGGTGTTTGTGGCGCTGCCGAGACGACAGCGAACATAGCCATCGCCGCGAAGGCGATGGCCATCATCCAAGTGCGAACCATGACACGGTGCCCCGATTGAAGACCATAAAGATCTTGGATTGTCCGAGACCTATCGCCCGGGGTCAAGAAGAAAGGGATTCACGCGACCAACCGCATCGTGCCTCGGAGGTAGTTCGAGCACACGTCGATCACCCGTTTTTGTTGAGCTTCGGTGATTTCCGGGAAGATCGGCAGGGCGAGTACCGATTTACTGGCCGCCTCGCTGATGGGGAAATCGCCCGGCTTGTGGCCGAGGAACTGCACGCACTCCTGCAAATGCAGGCACAGCGGGTAGTACACCTCGACGCCCACTTTTTCGGATTTCAAATAGTTCACCAGGCTATCACGGTGATGGGCGGGTACGCGCACGACGTACTGGTTGAACGTGTGCCGGCCGTACGTCTTCACCACTGGGCGTTGGAACAGCCCGAGGAGTTGCTGGCTCTCCAAGAGGGCATCGTAACGCTTGGCCGCGGCTCGACGGCCGGCCAACCAGGTTTCCGTGTGCGGTAGCTTCACGCGCAGAATCGCCGCGTGAATCGCATCGATGCGGGCGTTCCAACCCAGGTACTTGTGGAAGTATTTCACTTCGCTGCCGTGGTTGCGGAGGGCGGCCATCTTCTTGTGCAGCCGTTCGTCCATAGTGGTGACCATGCCAGCATCGCCGAGGGTTCCGATGTTCTTGCTGGGGTAGAAGCTGAAGCAACTGACGACTCCCAAGGTGCCGCATTTGCGGCGTTCGTAGCAGGCCCCGTAGGATTGTGCGGCATCTTCAATGACATGCAGTTTGTATTCCGTGGCGAGCTTCCAGATCGGGGCCATGTCGGCGCATTGGCCGTAGAGGTGAACCGGCATGATCGCCTTGGTGCGAGCCGTGATCTTTTCTTCGATCTTGGCCGGGTCGATGTTGTAAGTCAGCGGGTCGATATCCGCGAAGATCGGTTTGGCGCCGACACGGAGAACGCTGCCCACGGTGGCGAAGAATGTGAACGGTGGGAGAATCACTTCGTCGCCCGGCCCGATATCCAAGGCGTGCAAAGCCAGAAGGAGCGCATCGGTTCCCGAACCGCAGCCCAAAGCGAAGTTCGCCCCGCAGTATTCCGCGGCTTCTTTCTCGAAGGCCGCAACTTCCGGCCCGAGGATCACTTGGCCGGAACCAAGAACCCGCAACACCGCGGCATCGATTTCCTGCTGCAAGTTCAAATACTGGCCTTGGATATCGCAAAGGGGAACGGCGTCGTATTTCATCGGATTCATTCCGGGGGAACGGGGCAATCTGCAACCTAGATAGGCGGTTCGGGCGAACTTGTCAATCCGGGGTGAAAGCTAGCCCGCTCGACTTGGAGCGAAAACAAAGATTTATCAATTGAACCTTCGGGGAAACCACGGCTCGATCAGTGGCTCTTCCATAGGCTAGCAGCGCACGAAAAAACCGAGGATCGCATAGCGATACTCGGTTTATTCTCAACCCGCGAACGAATCCGTTTAGCTAGGGCTGATGGCGGTGCCAACGTTGGTGAAGGTCGTGCTGGATGCCGTGCCGAGTTGGGTGATCGCGGCGATGCACACCACAACGATCAGCGCGAGCATCACGGCGTATTCAACGGCCGTCGGGCCATCTTCACGCTTCAGGAAGTTGACAGTGCTCTTGATGAAAT
>JBBQWA010000057.1:0-17016 GCA_038211045.1 Gemmatales bacterium | reverse complement strand
ACTGGTTCCCCTCAACGACAAGATCGTGGTCGAACGCCTCGAAGCGGAAGACAAGTCCGCCGGCGGAATCATCTTGCCGGACACGGCCAAGGAAAAGCCCAAGCAAGGGAAAATCCTTTCCCTCGGCGAAGGCAAAACCCTCGAAAACGGCAAGCGGGCCAGCTTCCAAGTGAAGGTCGGCGATAAGGTGCTCTTCACCAGCTACGCCGGTTCGGAAGTGACCGTCGAAGGCAAGGAATATCTCATCATGACCGAAGATGACATTCTCGCCGTTGTGGGGTGATCGTCGGGTGTCGGTTCAATCGGGCTTTCTACGGGGGCAATCGCCCCCGTTTCTATGCGCGGCGGTGATCCTTTCATGAACCGCTTCTCCACGAGCTGGTATAAGCACCACGCGACTACAGGAACTAATACGAGGCACACTGCTCCCGCCGCGTAAAAGGAAGTGTAACCCCTGTAGCTCATCGGCAACTGCGTTTCGAGTGCGTACACGATACGCATCACCGGTATTTGCACGAGGTATAAGCTGTACGAATAATCCCCGAACCAACCGAACAAGTGAATCGACCGCGATTCCGATTTCCGCAGCGATGGGGCGATGAAATAACCCACGACACCGAACGAACCGATCGAGAATACGAGTTGGTGGATCGAGTGCCCAATCGGGTGAAGTGCTAGTAGCATTCCACCCGAGAATCCGGCGAACACGACAATCAACGATGTTCTCGGGGCGATGAAACTCCCCTTCGCGCACTTCTCCGCCAGAAGCATCCCCAAAAACCACTCGAAGTAGCGGCACAAGAACAGCCATTCCAACGGCGGCTTCATCAACTTCTCCGCACCGACTAACGCGGGAACGAGCGAGAGAATCAACTCGATCGCCAGTAGAAACATGGCGATTCGACCGAAACCCCAACTCCGGCAAGCTCGTAACAATAGCGGGTAAAAAAGGTAGAACTGCAATTCGAGCCAGAGCGTCCAATAGACGGCATTGATAATCGTCGCTTCCGGTTTGATGGCGAACAAAAAGAACGCGTCCATGCCGATCCAAACGGCACCCGTGGCTTCGAGGAAATAGTGGAACGTGATACCAGCTTCCCCCGGCGGGCTTTCCCAGCAAAAGTTCATCGCGAAGAACCCGAGACCGGCCAAGAAGAGGCTCGCGAAAAACGCTGGGTACAATCGCCAAAAACGGCGAGACGCAAACGAGCGTTTATCGAGGCCATCGTGCCCCGTTTTTTGGAATCGCCTCGCTTGGGGAATGTGAATGCAAAAGCCGCTCAGAACGAAGAACAGACAGATTCCCGCGTAGCCAAAACCGAACAACGGCATCGTGAGAAGCACTTCGAGCGGCAACTCGGTTGCATTTGGCAGATTCGCGCTCGGCGAGCAATTTTGCAGATTGGCCGTCGGGAAATACGCGCACCACAGGTGGTAGGCGAGTACCCACAATGAGGCAAAACCCCGCAAGGCGTCGATGGAGCGATACTTGGTCATGGCGGGAGTAACTTAGAACAGGAGTTACCGCGGCGTTGATCCTTTCTATGCGGGGTTGTCCGGCTTGCGCCACTTCGGTATATTCTCCTTCTTCCAAAGGGCGCGGATTGTACCGCCTTTACCGAAGGCGAGAATTGTAGGGCATTTCCACCATGCGGTTCACCCTGATCGACCGAATCGACGCCCACCAGCCGGGCAAGTTCATCCGTGGCTGCAAGTTCCTTGCGCTGGGCGAAGAATACCTCGCCGATCATTTCCCACGCTTCCCGGTGATGCCTGGCGTATTGATGCTGGAATCCCTTACGGAAGCCGCGGCGTGGCTCTGGCGCAGCACGAACGGCTACCGGCACAGCGTGATCGTGTTGCGGGAAGCCAAGAACGTGAAGTACGGCAACTTCATGCAACCGGGCCGTCGGATGGATGTGGCGGTGGACATGGTGAAGGAAGAAGGGGCTTGGGCGACTTTCAAAGGGAAAGGCTTCGACGAAACTGGAGCCGCCACCGTATCTGCCCAAATCGTTCTTCACGGATACAATTTAGAGGAACGCGGCCCGGCGGGAGTCGCAGCGGATGAGCAACTGCGGAAACATTGGATCGCCCGTTGGGCGCTGCTCACCGGGGCATTGAAACAGTAGGGTGGGCACTGCCCACCGAACGAAGAATGGTGGGCGATGCCCACCCTACATAAGGCGTTGAAATACATTATGAACGAACAGGTCGCAATTGTCACGGGCGGGAGCCGCGGTATCGGCAAGGCGTGCGTATTGGCACTCGCCAAGGGCGGAGCGAAGGTCGCGTTCGTCTATAAAGGCAGCGAAGCTGCGGCCAAGGCGCTCGAAATCGAGGTCGCCGGAATGGGCGGCACCGCCAAGGCTTGGCAGGGAGACGTTTCCGACCCGACCGCGGCGGATCGTATCGTTGCCGGGGTGCTGGCGGATTGGGGACGCGTCGATATTCTGGTGAACAACGCCGGGGTCATTCGCGATGGCCTCTTCGTACGGATGGAACTCGACGCTTGGAAGGATGTGCTTTCGACCAACCTCGATGGCACCTTCCACTTCTGCAAAGCCGTCTCGAACCAGATGGTCTTCAAGCAGAAATCGGGGCGGATCGTGAACGTCTCCAGCGTCGCAGCGGAGTTCGTGAATGCCGGGCAAACGAACTACGCGGCCAGCAAAGGGGCGATTAACTCCTTCACGCGGGCCTTGGCGGTGGAACTCGGCGGCAGGAACGTGACCGTGAATGCCGTGGCACCGGGGTTCATCGAAACCGATATGAGCGAAGCCGTGCGGAACAAGGCGGGCGAACTCATCCGCAAGATGATCCCGCTGAAACGCCTCGGTAAACCGGACGACATCGCCAACGTGGTCGCCTTCTTGTGCAGCCCCGCCGCCGCGTACGTTACGGGCCAATTGATCACCGTCGATGGCGGGTTGAGCTTGGGTGCCAGCGCTGCTTGATTCGTATTTGTTCCCCTCTCCCGCCGAGGGAGAGGGGGGTCAGACCAACAGAGGTTTATCAGGATGACTCACGACGAAATCTTCTCCAAGGTCAAGGAAATCCTCGTCGATGCGCTCAGCGTCGACGAAGACCAAGTGACCCCCGCCTCCCGCCTCCAAGCGGATCTCGATGCGGAGTCGATCGACTTCCTCGATATCGTGTTCCGCCTCGAACGCGAATTCGGCCTGAAAATCGACCGTAACGAACTCTTCCCGGAGTCGATCTTCGCGGGGGATCCGAAGTTCCTCGTGAACGGTAAGATCAACCCAGCCGGGTTGGCCGAACTCCGCGAAAAGATGCCCTTCGCAGACGTGGACAGCTTCGCCAAGGATCCCGAGTTCACCAAGATCGGCGATCTATTCACCGTGGATTTGATCGTGAAGTACATCGGTTCCAAACTTCCCGGAAAGGCATAGCCGATGCGCTGGGTCTGGATCGATCGATTCACCGCATTCGAGCCGGGGAAATCGGCCACGGCGGTGAAATGCCTCAGCCTCGCCGAGGATTACTACGCCGAGCACTTCCCCGGCTTCCCGGTAATGCCCGCGCCACTCATTCTCGAGGGGTTGGCCCAAACGGGTGGCATCCTCGTGGGCGAAGCCAACCAATTCCGCGAGAAAGTGGTTCTGGCCAAGATCCCCTTCGCGAAATTCCAACGCGAAGCCCACGCCGGGGAAATGCTCACATACGATGTTGAGATCATCGATCTTCGGCCCGAAGGGGCGGTGGTGAAATGCCGGGCCAGTTGCGGGGCGGATGTCGTGTGCGATGCGGAGATTTTCTTCGCCCACCTCGATCAAAACCGTAGCCAACAAGTGTTCGGCGACGATAATTTCGTATTCAGCGGCGAGTTGAAACACTTGATCGGCACGGCGAAGTCGCTGCCCCCGGCACAGAGTTAAACGGAGCCGGAAGCGCGAGCGACGGTAAAGGAAACCTTCGCTCACACTTCCGGCTCCGAAAAATATGGGATCGCAATGTCGAAACGACGGGCCGTATTCACCGGGTTGGGCGTGCTGAGTTCGATCGGCACCGATCCCGCCACGTTCTGGCAAGCGCTCGTCGAAGGCAAATGCGGCATCGCTCCGATCAAGGCCTTCGACACTTCCGCGTTACCCTGTCGCATCGCCGCCGAGATTCCCAACTTCGACGCCAAAGCGTTCATCCCCGCCAGCATGAAATCGGTGCGGAAATCGCTCAAGGTGATGGCCCGCACCATCCAACTCGGCGTGGCCGCATCCCAGCAGGCGATGGAACCGCGCGGCCCGAAGAAAGGGGAAATCGATCCCTTCCGCTTCGGCGTCGAGTTCGCCTGCATGATGGTCGCCACGGAACTCGAAGATTTGTCCAAGGGTGCCCAAACAAGTTGTGAAGGCACGCCGCCCATGGTGAGCCTGCCGATTTGGGGCGTGAAGGGGATCCCACTCGTTCCCCCGCTTTGGATGTTGAAGTACCTTCCGAATATGCCCGCCTGCCACGTGAGCGTAAACTACAACGCCCAAGGTCCGAATAACACGATTACGAACACCGATGTTGCCGGGTTGCTCGCCCTCGGCGAAGCTTTCCGTTTGATGGGCCGCGATGCCGCCGATTATTTCCTCGTCGGTTCCTGCGATTCCAAAATCAACCCCGTGAGCTTCACCCGGCACAGCCTGTTCCACGAACTCTGCCTCCGCAACGATTCCCCGGGTGAAGCCCTCCGCCCGTTCGATCTTCACCGCGATGGCAGCATCATCGGCGAAGGGGCCGCCGTGTTCGGGTTGGAAGAACTCGAACACGCCCGCAATCGCGGGGCCACCATCGATGCGGAACTCCTCGGCTTCGCCAGTGGATTCGATAAGGGCAAGCAGGGATCCCGATTCGCCGGGGTGATCCGCACCGCCCTTAAAGAAGCGGAAATTGAGCCTGCGGATGTGGATCACGTGAACGCCGCGGCGTGCGGTTCCAAGGAACTGGATGCGTGGGAAGCCCGAGCCATTGGCGAAGTGTTCGGGACGAACGTTCCGGTGTTCGCCCCCAAGGGGCACCTCGGGGATACCGGAGCTGCTGCCGGGTTGCTCGAACTCGCCGCGAGTACCCTCGCCCTGAAGCACGGCCAACTCCCCGGCACGTTGAACTCGGCTTCGCCAGACCCGGCCTGCCCGATGCGAGTCCATACGGGCGCCCCGCAGCCGGTTACGAAACCGTATGTGGTAAAGACGAGCTTCACCGATCGCGGCCAATGCGCGGCCGTCGTCGTGAAGAAATGGGGATGAGTTTTATCCGAGCCGGAAGCGTGAGCGACGGATAACCACCGTCGCTCATGCTTCCGCCTCCGAAGGGGAAAACAGCCATGCGACGTCGAGTTGTGATTACCGGGATGGGCGTGATCACACCCCTCGGGCACTCCGTGCCGGAGATGTTCGCCAATCTCCTCGCGGGGAAAAGCGGCATCGGGCGTATCACACACTTCGACGCCGCAAGCTTCCCCACCAATTTCGCGGCGGAAGTGAAGAACTTCGACCTCGGCAAGTACCTTCCGAATGCGGCCCGCTTCATCAAGTGCGGGGTCAATACTCGGTTCGCACTCGCCGCGGCGAAACAGGCCCTCGAAGACGCGGATCTCTCGGAGAATTCCAAGGTCGATCGTGCCCGGTTCGGTGTGTATCTGGGAGCCGGGGAAGGCAGCGAAGATTTCTCCGCCGTGATCACCGGCGTCGGGCGAAGTTGCGATGCGAGCGGTTACAAAGTCGATCACGCCAAGTTTGCCGCCGTGGCACGCGGTTTGCTCGACGGTGCCCGCGAAGCCGAACTCGAAATGAACACGAGTGCCGGGCACGTGGCCCACGAATTCGATCTGGCCGGGCCGAACTTCACTTGCCTCACGGCCTGTGCCGCGAGTGCCCAAGCCTTGGGGGAAGCCGCGGAAATGATCCGCTTCGGCGATGCCGACCTGATGCTCACCGGCGGCGCCCATTCGATGATCCACCCCTTCGGCGTTACGGGGTTCAATCTGCTCACCGCGCTGAGCACCCGGCGCGATAGCCCGCAAACCGCCAGCCGCCCGTTCGATGCCAACCGCGATGGATTCGTGTTGGGGGAAGGCTCCGGTATGGTAATACTTGAAGAACTCGAACATGCGAAGGCCCGGGGGGCCAAGATTTACGCCGAGTTCACGGGCTACGGCACCACCGGTGATGCCCACGCCATGACCGACCCTCACCCCGAAGGCCGCGGAGCTGTGCGGGCCATGCAAGATGCCATCCGCAACGCCGGGCTTCAACCCTCGGATATCGGTTATATCAACGCCCACGGAACTAGCACCCACGCCAACGACGAAGCCGAAACTGCCGCAATTAAGACAGTTTTCGGAGCCGCGGCATACAACGTGCCGATATCGAGTAGCAAGAGCATGCTCGGGCATTTGATCGCGGCAGGCGGCGTGGTGGAACTCATTATCGCCATCCAAGCGATGAGGCAGGGTGTGCTCCCGCCGACGATGAATTACGAAACCCCCGACCCGAAATGCGATCTCGATTACATCCCCAACGCTGCTCGGCAAAAAGCCGGGGTGAAGCATGTGCTCAGCAATAGCTTCGGCTTCGGTGGACAGAACATAACGCTCGTGGCCAGCAAGTATTGACGAACCCAACCGGTTGCGCAGATTGGTATTGCGATGCCCATTGTAACGGCGGATACTAAGCGATACCGCTAGGAATAATCGAAACCTTGCTGTTCATCGGAGCGGATGCCGATGATACTCCCGAAAAGGGTAACTTAACTCCGGGGTTTACCCGTGGCCGATTGGACGATCGTACTCTGTAGCGTGGCTCTGTGCTTCGCGGGCCTTTTGGCCTTCGTGGTCGTGGGTAGCCATTACTATTACCGATACAAATTTCTCGATCAAGTCGTGCGCATCTTCCAAGAAAAGCCGCTCTTCGTCCGCCCGCGCGGCGAAGTAGTTCCCGGTTCGGAAGATGTCACGTTCACTACATCCGATGGGATTGCCCTGCGTGGTTCGTACCTCCGTGGAGAAGGCAAACGCCGCGGCGTGATTCTTTTCAATCCCGAGTTCGGCTCGAATCGTTGGTCTTCCGAGTTGTACTGCGCCAAGCTCCGAGACACCGGCTACGACGTGTTCACTTACGAACCTCGTAACCAAGGCGAAAGTGCGAACGATTCCAGTTACGCCCCGCTCCAATGGATCACGGATAAGGATTTGACCGATGCCAGCGCCGCCTTGGCGTATTTGAAGAGCCGACCGGATATGGATCCCCGCGGCCTCGGCATTTTCGGCATCAGCAAAGGTGGCGGCTTGGCGATGCTGCTCGCCGCCGAGGATCGCACGGTGAAGTGTATCGTCACCGACGGTGCCTACGCCACCTACCTCACCGTCGTGCCGTTCATGCGACGCTTCGTGGCGATTTACAGCCCCCGCAAGCGAATTCAGGCGCTCGCCCCAGATGCCCTCTACGGCGCCATCGGCATGGCCGCGATCCGCAAAGTGGCCAAAGCTAGGAACGTCCGCTTCCAATGGGTGGAATCGGAGGCCAAGCGGATATCCGTGCCCGTGCTGATGATCCACGGCGAAGCCGATTCGTACATCAAACCGGAAATGGCCAAGGCTTTGTTCAACCGCGTAGGTGCCCCCGAGAAAGAATTCTGGGCGGTTCCCGGGGCCAAGCACAATCAGGCGTTGAACGTCGCCCCGTTGGAATACGCCCAACGCCTCGTCGATTTCTTCGACGACCACTTGGGTGACATCCCCGAAAGCCGAATCGTGCTGACGAAGCCTACGGTAGTTCCAGTACCGGAAGTACTATCGCCCCAAGTGTTGGCAAAACTCTGATTGCCGAGGCTCGGACAAAGAAAAAAGGGGACAGGCCAATGCCCGTCCCCTTTTTCATTCCCGGTTGCCTCACCCCACATACGCTCCGTTCGCGGCCCAATTCGAGTTCCACATCGTTCGCAAGACGCTCGGACTGCCCGTTCCGGTGGCCACGCTCTTGCCGTTGTAGACTTTCAACGTGCCACTCCCCGGCCCGATCGGCATGGCGATGATGTCATCGCGGCCGTCGTTGTTCATATCCGCCGAGGCGAGTCGAACGCCGGTGCGATAGTTCGCATCCCCGGCTAAGAATTGGGAGATCAATTTGGGCTGATTCGCCAAGATCGAACTGCCGCTGTACACGCGGGCCAGCGGCGTGTTATTCGCCCCCGCCCCGGCCACGAGATCGGCTTTACCATCGCCATCGATATCGGCGAATGCGATGCTCGCGGCACCGTTGAACCGGGAATCGTACACAATCACATCCGCCGCGAGCTTCCTCGGCGTTCCCGCCGCGATGCTCTTGCCATCCCATATGGCCACCGTGTTGCCGTTGGCGACCGCAACATCTTCAAAGCCATCCGCATTCACATCGCCCAATGCGAGATCGCTCGCCGCTTGCCCGGTGAGTTCGGCCAAGAGTTGCCCGTTGGCCCCGCTGAACACGCGGGTTTGCCCCGTGGGCAACGACACCGCAATATCGGCTTTGCCATCGCCGTTGACATCGCCCGCCGCAACGTAACTTCCCGCGCGGTTCGATGAATCGAAGGCGAGGAAGTTGAAGGTCATCGAACCGGTGCGACCATCGAACACCCGCACGTGCGGAGAGCTGCCCACACCGGCGAGCGTAATGGAATCGTTGATGCCATCGCCATTCACATCGGCCGTGGCAGTGCGCACTCCACCCTTGAACGTAGCGGAGTACGCGAGGCCGCTCGCCACGAGACGACCATTGGCGTCGTAGGAGCTGTATGTGGGTGTGGTACCCGCATCGCTGCCAACGGTGAATTGCGCTCCGGCTTTCGCCACCGGTGCTACAACGGGGGTTACCACAACCGGCGGGGGCGAAATCACCACGGGAGGCGGAGGTACCACAACCGGCGGAACGACCACAACAGGTTTAGATGCACTCGTTTGATCCCAGCCAATATCTGAGAGCATCGCATATTCCAACTCGGTCATACCCTTCACTTGCCCGCGAGCGATCGTTGGGCTGAGAATCGATTCCTTGCCGTTCAAGCCGAAGCCGCTCGCGATGTGATCGCCGCCCCCTTGCAACGGCGCCGGACTGCCCAGCAACGCAGTGACATTCGGCCCGGTGAACGCGCCCGTGCCCGTGTAACGCGTGTACGATGGCACTTGCATACCCAAACCGAAGATGTGCAGCAGTTCATGCGTAGCCACCGATTGCAAATCGAACTCGGCCGACGTCGGCGTGCCATCCGTGCTAAAGTTGTAGTTGTTGTTGAAGGCAATCAATCCGCCCCACGGCCCGAAATCCGTGCCGGCTGCCTCGCCGCGGGTTCGGATTTGCGAGAACCAGTCGCTTGAACCTTGGGCGGAGAAACCGGGGCTGGAAGCGATCGCGAGAGCGCCGCCGAGGTAACCCGAGGTGATGTAAACGATGATCTCGTCGGCGTTGATCGTGGGGTTGGTCGCGGTGATGTTCTTCCCGCTCGCGGAATCGTACACCCTGGATGTCCAAGTGTTCGAGCCACTGGGCGTGATCGCCTCTAGTGAATCGGTCATGCGGGCGGTCACGGCATCGGCGGCGCGATCGAGAGCGGCACGCCTTGCGGGGTCGTTGAAGAAACCGCCGGTATCGTTGCTGTAATCGAATTGGATCGTGACGGTCGGAGTGAGACGATCTTCGAGTGTTTCAAACTGTAAGCGCGAACGTAAATTGGCGCTACTTCGGGAGAAATGAGCCACGCGGGGGAACAAACTCATGGGATTCCATGCTCGTGAGGGGGACGGGGGTAGACCTCAAGACGCTCCCCGCAAAAGGCTCCGGCCGTCGGTCGCACTCAGCGTTCGCGGCAACGGGACTCTCCGGGGGCAAATAGCTATACCCCGGCATTCCGAAGGCGCGAAGGCCAATTATTTTGGGCTTGCAATCCTTGCATTGTCCCCCCTACCCCAACCCCTCTCTCGCCAGGGGAGAGGGGAGTCAAACCCGAGCCATTTTTACTAAACTACCCCGATGAAACTCGCCTTCAGCACCAACGCCTACCTCAATTTCTCCTTCCCCGAAACCGCGAGGAAGCTCGCCGCGATCGGCTATGCCGGCCTCGAACTCATGGCCGATGTGCCGCACGCTTGGCCCGCGTACTTGCTGGAAGAACAGAAAGAGCGCATCCGCGAGGCGATGGCCGCGAACCGGTTGGCCTTCTCGAATGTCAATGCCTTCATGATGCACGCGGTCAACGATTCCCGGCAGAAATACTGGCACCCCTCGTGGATCGAGCCTTGCGTCCACTACCGGCAGATCCGCATCGATCATACGAAACGTTCCCTTTCCCTCGCGGCCGAACTCGGTGCCCCCTGCGTGACCACAGAACCGGGCGGCCCGCTCGAAGGGCGAACTTGGAATGAGTGTTTGAAGCTCTTCGTCGAGATGCTCAAACCGGTGGTGGAACATGCGGAGAAGGTCGGTGTGCCGCTGTTGGTGGAACCGGAACCCGATCTACTCATTGAAACCGCCGACCAATACCTCGAATTCGCTAAGCATTTCGATTCGCCTTACCTCGGCTTGAACTTCGATATCGGGCACTTCTACTGCGTGAAGGACGATCCCGCCGCGACCGTCCACAAACTCGCCCCGCTCATCAAGCACGTTCACTTGGAAGACATCGCCGCCACGCGAGTGCACCACCATTTGGTGCCCGGCGAGGGTGTAATCGACTTCGCCAGCACGTTGAAGGCATTGAGAGACGTCGGTTACAACGATTGGGTAACGATCGAGTTGTACACCTACCACGAAGACCCGGACACCGCCGCGAAACTGGCCCGCGAACGGGTGTTGGCGATTGCCAATAGCGTGGGGGTGAAGTTCAATGCGTAGCAATAGAGGAACTAACCACGCAGGCACGGAGACACGGAGTAGAAATAGACATTTGAGATCTTCAAATACTCTTTGGTTTTCTCCGTGTCTCCGTGCCTTTGTGGTTAGCTCGCGGTTCCCTCCGGCGGGCTGCGTATGAGCAAGAAAAAAGTCCGCGTCGAGCTGCGCAAGAACCGCACCAAGCCGCCGCGGGTGAACGATGTCACGCGCGATTTCCAAGGCGATGCCGATCTCGCCGGGGATGCGGAGTCCGGCGAACGCGTCCGGGCCAAGGGAAACCTTTCCCGGCACCGCACGGTGATGCAGGATGGTGCCGAGGTCGGCCAGCGTTCGATCGTCGAAGGGGAATGCTTCGCGGGGCGTGTACTGCGGGTGCACGGATTGCATGTGTATGTGGAAGCAGATTCACCCTCTCCCCGAGGGGAGAAGGTGACAGACCAACCCACGATCTATCGTTGCACCATCCGCCGAATGTTGAAATCCCTTTCCACCGACGAACGCGGCGTCGTCACCACCGGGGATCGCGTGTGGGTTCGCCCGGATCCCCAAGCCAAGGAACCGGAAGGAACCATCGAACGGGTCGAACCCCGGCACGGCGTGCTCACCCGCGAAAGCCGACGCCGCGAGCATGTGCTCGTGGCCAACGTCGATCAACTCGTCATCGTGATGAGCTTGGTTCAACCCGATTTGAAGCCTCACCTCATCGATCGTTACATTGCCAGCGCCGATAAAGGTGGCCTGACTCCGGTGCTCTGTTTGAACAAAGCCGACCTCGTGGATATCGCCGAGTACCAGCCGCTGATCGGAGCCTATTCGCAACTCGGCATCGCCACGCACATCACCAGTGCCCGCACCGGCTACGGCATCGAGCGATTGCGCAAACAGTTAGGCGGTCGTGCGACCGTATTCAGCGGCCAAAGCGGCGTCGGCAAATCTTCACTGTTGAATGCCGTGCAACCGGAGTTGGCCCTGCGGGTGAAAACGGTGAGCGAGAAAACGCAGAAGGGCAGCCACACCACGACCGCCGCGGAACTAATCCGCCTCGATTTCGGCGGCTGGGTCGTCGATACCCCCGGGGTTCGGCAACTGCAATTGTGGGATACCCGCCCGGAGGAAGTGGAAGGCTACTTCCGCGAGTTCCACGCCTATGTGCCGCTGTGCGGCTTCCCCGATTGCACCCACACGCACGAAACGAAGTGCGCCGTCCTCGCCGCCGTGCAACGCCGGCACATCAGCCCGCGACGGTATCAGAGTTACATCGGTTTGTTCAACGGGTTGGAGGAGTGATCGCCCGAGTGGTCATGTGGAAATCGTCGGGGAGCGAATCGTCGAAGTCGTCCGGAACGACGAATTGCCCTGCCGCAAGCCCGATTGGTCGGAGTTGGGGAGCATCGAAATTTGATACGATCTCCAGCTCGGCAGAAACGCCGGAGACGATCAACGTTTCACTTGCCTTGACGCGGTCGAGATAAACGGCGAGGTCGCGTTCGAGTTCTTGAGGAGTGACCGTGATCATCCCGGAATTCTAACCGCGATAGGAATTGCAATCAACGGATGTTTTCTTTGACCGAGTTTTCGTCGAGCCGTGTCGTGCCAGTCGCTTCTTGTAGATCACCCGTGATCGCCAAATTTCCGCTTGCAATCCCCATCGCTCACGCTATCAACGCATTCCGCGTGCAGGATGCGCGCGCCGTGTGTTCCCGAAAGGAATCTGCCATGTTGCGCTTGATCGGATCGATCGTGTTGGGCCTCACCGCGAATGTTTGCTGGGCGTCGAACTTGCCCACGTTGCCAATGCCGGGGCAGGCGAAGGAACTCACTCCCATGGAACGGGATCACTACGTTCCCGATCACACATTGGGCAAACCGGAGAGCGTGCCGATGCTGCCGCCGAGCCGGGGCAAATCCGAGGAGTTCGCCGGGTTGAACCTGTTGAAGCTCGATCTGGATATGATCCCGAAGTTCACGTTCCCGCTGGGCTTGGCTCAACTGCCGAGTTGGACGACCCGTTGAATGTGCTACCCACCCATTGCAATGGGTGGGTTTGAACACTTCCCCACTTCACTCAAAGTCTGCCACTTCCGCCGAAGTTCTCCCCGCGAACATCCGATGATAGCGATAGCACGGATTCTTCCGGGGAAGTGGTATGCGTTCTGCTTTGCTCATCGTCGGATTCCTTGGTACACTCTTGGCCGGATGCCGGGGGATGGAATGGAAGCCGCCCATGCAGCCCAGCATGGTGGCGAATCTGCCCCTCGCCGAACGCCATATTCCCGCCGCGGATGTGAGTGCCCTGCCGGATGCACCGAAGGATAAACCCGCGGCCGCCCCGCAAGCCTACTACAATCTCACGGCCGAGGAATGCCGGGCGCTCGCCTGCCGCAATAGCTCCCTCGGCAACCTCGTGGATGCCACCGCTCCGCAATACACCTGTTCTGGGCACAATATCGCCAGTCGGTACGCCAGCGATTGGGTGCGCGTGACGGCCGCAAGTTACATTTCCGCGGAGGCCCGCAATCGCAATGCCGGGGCCGCGCTCAGCCTGTACTACCGCATTCTCGAACTCGAACTGAAATCGGATGTGTTGAATTCGAGCATCGCCGAGATGGATGCCTTGGTGAAAGCCAACGACGTACTCGCCGCGAAGGGATTCAAACAAGCGACCGATAGCCACGAACTCCGCAAACAACGGATCGACCTCGAAGCGAAGCGGGCCATGTTGCGTTCCGGTTTGCAGAAGCTCAACGCCGAGTTGAAGAACCTGCTCGCGATCGATCCCGGTTCCGCCGGGTTCATTCTCCCCGCCGATCAAGTGAAAGTGGTTCCCGATCCGCTGGATGCCGAGTACGCGGTGACCCTCGGCTTGTCGATTCGATCCGACCTGAACTTGCTGCGGGCCGTGGGGAACATGACCGATCACCGCACCGTACCCGCCGTGCGCCAAGTGATGGTCGGTGCCGTGCCGGGCTTGGCCGCCGTGATGCAAACCTTCGCACCGCAGCAGTTGCTGCCGTTCGTTGGTACGGTGGCCAAAGCGGAAGCCAATGCATTGAAGAAGCAAATCCTCGGTTTGCTCATCGACCGCGAGCGCGAAGCGGCGAAAGACATTCGCACCGCCATCGAAGAATGGACGACCGCCCGCGAATTGGTTTCGATTGCCCGCCAACGCTTCGAGTTGAATCAGGATCGCGTATCCGATTTGGAGAAGCGGGCCAAAGTCGGCCAAGCGGTGGAACTCGATCTCCGCAAGGCGCGGTTGGAACTCCTTCAGGCCGAATCCGATCTCATCGGCGAGATCGCGAAATGGAAACTGGCCGACGTGAAAGCCCGCGAAGTGATCGGCCTGCTCTGCGACGAATGCGGGCGTTGAGGGTGATTCCTTATTTAACAAATCGGAACCGTTGCTGGCATCCGGCTGACGAGTTAAGATTTCGCCGCGATAGCCCGTTGGAGCGGCTGCACCACTTGCGGGAGGAGCCAATCGTTCACGAGCTCGTCCAGGCGTTCGCGCTGGGCGCGGTAGGATTCCAAGTAATTCGCAAAGGGTTGCTTGTGCCAGAACTGGCGGATCGTGAGGTAGGTGCTGATCGGCAGTTCCGGGTAGTTGTGGGTGCGCACGTGGTAGGGCGTGGTGCGGGTTTCGATGCTCAAACGCGCTTGCAATTGCCCGGACTCTTCGAGGGCGATCATCATCGAAGGTTGGAAGTTCAGGATTCCGCTGCCGCCGAACTTGCCGAAGCCATCGAACGGCCCCTCCCCGGCCAGCGCTGCCACGGTGATTTCGTCGTGATTGCCTTTGTAGTCGAGGTCGAAATAATACTGCACATCGAGGTAATCGGTTTCGAGGGGGCTGATGCCTTCGTGGTAGGGGGCCATTTCGAGGATCGTGTTCGCCAGTTCGTCGCCGGTGTCGAGATCCGCAGGGTTCACGGCCCCACACGTCAGCCGGCGGCCATCGAGGGTTACGAACCGGTAGCTGCCCCCTTCGCGTTCCTCTTCGAGGGCGAATTCGGTTTCTCCGCGCTTTTCGAAGTCGGTCATGTGCGGGAAGCGTTTCTTCACCGCATCGAAGAAGCCGAGCACGGTTTCGCGGCCCGTGGGCAATTCCATCTTGCTGGCGAGGTTCACGGTCATGCCGAAATCGTCGCACAACGAGCTGTATGGGTTCATGGTGTCTCTCCTCGGTTCAATGTCGGTGTGTCGGTCGCGGTCGAATACTTGCGTGTCGCAGCCGCCACGTGACGGGAAACATCCCGGGGTGGCCCTACGCTATTGTTCGTGTCCGATCCGCTTTCGGGAAGCGGATTTCGGATTTCGTAGGCGCCCATCCAAACGGGGCACCCGCATCTCTATCAGAGGGGAGAGGTGGGGGGAAAGGTTCGCCACCCGGCGATAGCGTATCGCGGACAGCGGAATCGGGGAATGTCACTTCGCGGGAATGTCGAAATCGTAAGTTCCCGGCGACTCCAGAAATTTGCTGCACCCAAAACTCGATTATTGGCTTGCACCGCGCTCCAAGTCCGGCTATGTGTCGCCGAATCTCACGATACTGGGGGCGTTGTGCATTTGCATGATTTCGCGAAACCCGCGTTCCTTTTCGCACGGGCCATTGCCGTCGGGCTGATCCTCATTCTAGGAGCGTGCCAGTTCCAGAATGGGAATTTGAATCTATTTGGCCGAAGGTACGAACGGCAGACCCCGTTGCCGAAGGGCGTGGAACCGAACGAACTCGTCGATGCCAATGAACTGGAGAATCAGAACGATCCGCTGGGGCCGTTGGAAGGTTCGGAACTCGTTCGCATCACGCAGGATCGCCGCGCCGAGGCGATGAACGAACGCCGTGCCCGCGAAGTGAAAAGTAAGAAAGACCCGCTCGGCAAATCGTTCCAACAAAAAGATTGCAACATCCTCATACTCTCCGGCGGCGGAGTATTCGGCGCATATTCCGCGGGTGTTCTGTGCGGCTGGAGCAACTCCGGCAAAGCGTCGAATAAAGGCGGGCGACCGATTTTCGACACGGTGACGGGGATGAGTTCCGGGGCCTTGATCTCGCCCTTCGCCTTCTTGGGGAGCGAATACGACCCGAAGTTGCGCGAGTTGTACACGACCGTATCCAACGACGATATCTTCAAAATTCGCCGATCGATCCGTGCCTTCTTTGCCGAATCGTTGGCGAGCAATGAACCTCTCCAGGCGAAAATTAACGCTTCGATCAGCGCCGAACTCATTGCAAAAATCGCAGCGGAACATGCCAAAGGGCGGCGGTTGTACATCGGAACGACCAATCTCGATACCAAGCGGCTCGTCGTCTGGGATATTGGGAGCATCGCATCGCGGGGCACGGAAGAAGCCCGGCAGTTGATCGTCAACGTCATCCTCGCTTCGGCCGCGATTCCGGGGTTTTTCCCTTCAGTTCGTTTTAACATCGGAGTGGATGGGGCGGCGTATGAAGAATTGCACGTCGATGGTTCGATTTCGAGCGGGATGTTTTTCCGTCCCCCGTATTTCCCTCCCGATCAAACCGAAGTGGTCGGGCCAACCCTTTTGGCCGGATCGAATCTGTACGCCTTGGTGGCGGGTAAATACTACCCCGATCCCGAAGGGGTGAAACCGCGAACGATTGCCGTTGTTAGTGCAGCTGTATCCAATCTGATGTACGCCAATGCCCGCGGCGACTTGTACCGCTTCTACACCTATTGTTCCCTCAGCGGGATGGACTTCTTCTCCACGGCGATCCCTGCCGAATTAAAAACGACCAACAACAGCACGAACTTCGACCGCGGTGAAATGATCAAAATGTACAACGAAGGTTACCGAATCGGACAACACGGGGCGTTCACCCCCACCACGAAAATCGATCCAAAAAGCGAAGCGAAACCGCCCAAACCCTATTCGTATCCCGATGGCAACGCGATCGAATTCAAGAATCCGAACGATGGTTGGCGCAACACTCCGCCGGGTTTGGATTCGGAGGAACGCAGCAGGAACCGTTCCGGATTGCAACTCAAGGTGAAGAAATTCCCGGGCGATGAAAAGCGCCCCCAAGGGACGGATCAGAATGCCGGGCCGCCCCCGCCGGTCGCAAAGTAGCAGGCGAACATGCGAACGGATCGATCACTTCTTGCTCACATAGACGAAGAACGCTCCG
>JBBQWA010000056.1:0-17064 GCA_038211045.1 Gemmatales bacterium | reverse complement strand
GCGAGGCGGTAGGCCCGGTTCAAACGATCTTCGTTGCTCGCGTGCTTCTCGGCGAGGAGCCTCGCCGCGGTGAGTTTCGCCTGTTCGATCGGGAATGGGTTGTTGAGTAAGTAGAGTGCCTGAGGGGCGACGGTACTCGCGTTCCGGTTGCCGTAGACCGTACTCGGATCGGCGAAATCGAAGACGTCGAAAATATCCGGAAGCGAATTCCGGAACACTGGCAGGTACACACTGCGGGCGTTCGAATTCGCCTTGTAATTGTAATCGGAGCCGACGTTCCCGGCGTAGGTCGGCCCGCCGCCGTGTTCGTCGCCGAGTTTGCCGCTGACGCTCAAAAGAGTATCACGGATCACTTCGGCTTCGAGGCGGCGGCGGTTGGCCCGTCCGAAGAGTTGGTTCTCCGGATCGGCCTTCGCCAATTCGGGGTTGGCCTGCGAGCTTTGCCGATAGGTTTCGGAAAGTACGATGGTGCGGATCAGTTTCTTCACGCTCCAACCGTTTTCGATGAAACGCTTGGCCAAGTAATCGAGCAGTTCCGGGTGGCTCGGCCGTTCGCCGGTGGTGCCGAAGTTATCGGTGGTTCGCACCAAGCCGCTGCCCATGAGCCAGTGCCAAACGCGGTTGGTGAACACGCGGGCCGTGAGCGGATTCTCCGCGGAGGCGATCCAATTCGCCAATTCGAGCCGCCCCGATTGGTTCTTGGGGAATTCGGGAACCTTACCGGTGGTGGCAACCTGGAGGAAGCCGCGCGGGGCGACATCCCCTTGGTTGCTCACCAAGCCGCGGATGTGGATGCGGGCATCTTCGATTTTGGATTCTTCGAGGAGCGAGAGGGCCATGGGCCGTTTCGGCCCGGCGGCTTGCAGTTTCTTGAGTTCGTCTTCGAGCGATTTGACTTCGTCCTTTTCCACGGCCTTGGCATTGGGCTTGGCCGCTTCGCCGGGTTCGATTTTCAACTCGATGGGAACGAACACCACGGCGTCGGCGGTCACGTGCCCCTTGGTGCCCTCGTTCGAGACTATCACGAAGCTTTGGCCTTTACGCTCGAACTTGTACTCGCCCAAGCTGAAGAAGTGCCCTTCTAACGGAGGGTTCTTAGACATATCGACGGTGAGTTCTTTCTCGCCGTCGGCGCTGAACACGGTCACGGTCACGTTGGTCGCCCGGCTCTTGCCCGGAGAGTACGCCAAGCGAACTTCGTACTTTCCGCTTGCTTCCAGTTCTGGGGTGAAGGTGATCGATTTCTCCCCTTTGCCCTCGTTCTTATCGTGAACGTAACCGTCGCCGATGTACGTTGGGCTGGTCGTGGAATGCATCCATTCCCCCACCTTTTTCGCGGCCATGTCATCGACAACGATGCCGGGGATGTCTTTGATCGCCAAAGCCCCCTTCGCCACCTGTGGCTTGGCCACGACCGCCGCCTTCGCGGTTTTGATCTTCGCTAGCAGCGCGGCAATCTGCGCATCGTGTTTTTTCAGTTCGGCTTCCACACCGGGGGGGGCGGGCAAAGGCACGTCGATCCAATTCGATACGTTCGAATCGACGAGCGACTTCGTGTTGCGGAAGATCCCCGCCATCGCGTAATAATCTTTGGTCGGGATCGGATCGAACTTGTGATCGTGGCAGCGGGCGCACGTGACGGTTTGCCCGAGGAACCCCTTCGATACTACGTCCAGCGTTTCATCCACGAAATCCATCCGCAGTGCTTTCTTATCCTGCTCTTCGAGGTTGGTGTTCCCCATCACGAGGAACGCTGTGGCGATGATGTTCTTCGCCCGTTCGTCCGAGTTTTTGTACGGCAGGAGATCCCCGGCGATCTGCTCGCGGATGAACCGATCGAACGGTACATCCGCATTGAAACTCTCGATGGTGTAATCGCGGTACCGCCAGGCGTTCTTGAGAATGAAGCCACGGAGAGTCAGCGATTCCGCGTATCTGGCGATATCGAGCCAATGCCGGCCCCAGCGTTCGCCGAATTGAGGAGATGCGAGCAATCGATCTACGAGCTTCTCGTAGGCTTGCGGATTCTTATCGTTCACGAATGCATCGACCTGTTCCGGGGTCGGAGGAATGCCGATGAGGTCGAAGTACGCCCGGCGGATCAGCGTTGCTTTCTCTGCGGGAGCCGAGGGCGTCAACCCCTTCGCTTCGAGTCTGGCCCGGATAAACTTGTCGACGTCGGTCGCCCCGGCACTCTGTGGGGGCACGGCGTTCGCCAGTGGAACGTACGACCAAAACTTCCGCCCCTCTTCCAAACTGAGGCCGACTTGTTTCTTCGCCACGGTTCCGCCGCGCGGGTCGGGGGCACCCATAGCGATCCACGATTCAACATCGGCGATGGCGGCCTCGGGCAGCTTCCCGGCCGGGGGCATGTTGGAATCGCCCGCATACTTGATCGATTTCAACAGCAGGCTTTCGGCGGCTTTGCCGGGAACGATCGCGGGGCCGGTATCGCCCCCGGCGAGTAAGCCCGCTTTGGTATCGACTTGCAGGCCACCCTTCAGCTTGTTGGCCTTGGCTGCCGTTTCGGAATGGCACTTGTAACAATGTTCCGTGAGCAACGGGCGAATTTTCTTCTCGAAGAATTCGAGTTGCTTCGGGGTGGGTTCAGTCTCGGCGCACGCGAACATGGGGAGCAACAAGACACCGAGCGTGGTCAATCCGGAGCGTAGCATGGTGGTGCCGGGGAGGGTAGCAGTTAGGCGGGTACTTAGATTCCATTATGCCCGATCGCTGCGAAAAAAGCATCGGGAAACCGATGTGGTTGTGCGAAAAAAGGGGCCTGTCATACACCTGCCCCTTTTCGCGATTCTTACTTCCCTTCTTCGAAGCTCTTCAATTCCAAGCTCGTGCTGTTGCCGGCGATGGCGTACGTCAGTTTCACCACGCCTTTGCCAGGGGCGAAGATGTAGGTCACTTTGGTTTCGGTGCTGGCGATGTTGAAGTTCGGCCCTTCCACAATCACCGCGTTGGCGTACTTCACGCCGCCGATGTCCACGGTTTCCACCTTCGCAATGGTGAACTCGCCTGTGAGATCGGATTGCAGTACCTTCGATTTCACTGTCCACTTGGTGCCCACCGGCTTCGGCACGAGTTTGCCCTCGGCCTTCGCTTCGAGTTCGAGAATCTTCACCGGCGGATCGATCGTGGAGTTGTTAATCTTAGTGCGATACACACCGTCGGTGGTCACTTTCACCGTTTCCGAAGCGACCGATTTGCCTTGCACGATGGTATCGAGTTTGGTTTCGCCGGTCTTGGGATCGGTTTCCCCGGCTTGCAAGGTCACTTCCACTTCGCCGGCCTTGTACACCCATTTGCTCCCCTTTTTGGTGGGGTAAAATTCGCTGACGGCCGCGGTCGCGGCGACGGGTGCCGGAGCGGGCGTCGGGTTTGTCGCGGGGGGTGCAGGTGGTTGGGCGAGCACGAAACCGGCGCCGAGAGCGAAGGTGAGGCCGAGGAGCGTTTTGCGCATGGGAACCGTTCCGGAGTTCGGGGATAACGAGAATTGATATTGTAAGGCGCCGAATGCCGGGTGGAAGCCCCGCCCGCGAATACGCACGGTAGAATACATTATCCACCCCTTCGGGACTGCCCATGGCCGCATTCATACCCGCGAAACTCGCCGCAGATGCCGAGGCGTTTTGCGAAGAAATCCGCCCGCACGAAGAACTTTGCTACGTCGAACATACGTTCAACGATCAGCTCGTGCATTTGGCGAAGAAGCACAATCTCCTCGGCATGAACATCGCCCCGGAATACGGCGGCCGCGGTGCGGATGTCGTGAGTTATTTCGACGCCCTCGTGCGCATCGGCCGCGAAGGCACGGGTGTGCGAACGTTCTTCTCCGGCCACCTCAGCATCGGTGCCTACCCGATTCAAACCTTCGGCAGCGAGGCATTGAAACGGAAGTACCTTCCCAAGGCCGCGGTGGGCGAATGCATCCTCGCCTTCGGCCTCACGGAACCGGACGCCGGGAGCAACCCCCTCGAAATGACCACGACCTTCGAGAAGACTTCCGAAGGATATGTGTTGAACGGCGTGAAATACCTGATTTCCAACGGCGGCATCGCCGATGCGGTGATCGTGTTCGGGTATCCGGTGGAATTACCCTCTCCCCTCGGGGAGAGGGTGGTCTTGGGCACCGCCCAAGACCGGGTGAGGGGGGAATCGAAAGGGACGAACTCCGACCCTTTGGAAGGCCCCCTCACCCCCAACCCCTCTCCCCAGAGGGGCGAGGTGAGCAAGAGGCGAATCTCCGCCTTCGTCGTCGATACGAACACTCCCGGCTTCCAAGCCGAGAACCTCACCGCCAAGATGGGTATGCCCACCTCGAACACCGCGATGTTCGAGATGACCGACGTGAAGGTGCCCGCCGAGAACCTGTTGGGCGAACTCGGCGAGGGATTCCGCATCGCCATGGGAACACTCGTGAGCGGACGTTTGAGCGTCGCGGCGGGTTGCCTCGGCGTGATCGAAGATTGTTTGGCAGAAAGTTTGGAATACGCCAAGGCCCGCTCGCAGCACGGCAAGCCGATCGCCAAACACCAACTGGTGCAGGATCATTTGGCGCACATGGAGATTCAACGGGTCGCTTCGGAAGCCTTGCTTTTCAAGGCTGCCACCGCAAAGGAAGCGAGCGTGCAGAATCCGAAGGATCGCGTACTCGCTACCGAAGCCGATCAACTCGCGGCCAAGGCGAAGTTCTTCATTACGAATGCCGCGTGGGATGTAGCGGATCGTGCCGTGCAGGTATTCGGCGGCCGCGGTTGGAGCACCCTGTACCGCCCCGGCCGGCACTTGATGGACACGCGGGTGTGCCGGATTTATGAAGGCACCGATGAAATATTGAAACTGAAGATCGCCGCGAACCTGCTGGGCAAGGAATACGAAGCGTTCAAGTAATGCGAATTGTATTTCTGAGCCGTAAGCGTGAGCGACGGGGTTACGCAAGTCCGTCGCTCACGCATCCGGCACAGAAATACAATTCACTCCATGACCTCCCTCCGCATTCCCCGATTCCTTCCTGCCACCCACGGGTTCCCGTTTCCCAACTGGTATCCGCCGCACACGCCGGTGTTCGAACTGCCCACTCCCTTCGGCACCATTCCCCTCGGCGATGCCCACTACGGCCTTTGCGGCGGCATGATCTTCGCCGCGATGGATCTCTACCATTTCGATTTGCCCGTACCGCCGGGCGAAGCGACCAAACCGCTCCGAGCGTACTTTGCCCGTCGTTTGATGGATAGTTGGAATCTGCCGTTCGGCGCGTTGAAGTATTACGATTGGCAACGACGGCGACTCGCTTCGCAGTTTCTCACCGGGGTTCGAGTCTCACGCGGTTTAACGGTTCGCACCGTGGAAGACGAATGGCCACGGATTCGCACGGAGTTGGATGCGGGCCGCCCTGCCGCGCTCGGATTGGTGAAAGTGGAAGGTTGGAATATCCGCCGGATCGCCGAGAACCATCAAGTGATGGCCTACGGCTACGATTGGCACGACGATCGGGTGACGATTCGCATTTACGATCCGAATTATCCCGGCGAGGAGGCCACGCTGACGCTGGACTTGGCGAACCCGGATGCGGGTTCGCGGATCGTGCATTCGCACGAAGGGCCGAGCATTCGCGGTGTGTTCTTCACCGAATACCGCAAGCCGCTGGATGTGCCGACTGTGTGAGTTAACTCCCTTGCGCAATGCCGCATGCAACGGGCAAGACTCATTGCTAACAGCTATTCCGAGGAACTGTTGTTGAGATTGAACGGTAACCAGCGTTGAGCCGATAGTTTTTTCAGTTGAAACTGCCGCTAGGATTGCAAACCGGACCGTCAGCCACCGTGGGCTACACGTTACGCCGCCTCGAAGGCGCGGTTGCGGTATTCAAAGAGCTTCCCGCGGGGAATCGGCATTCCGTTCGGCCCTTGGAATTCGGTGCCGTCGCCGTTCCAGCGGTGGGCGTGCAAGCTGGCTTGGATGCGTTCGGCCAAAGCCAAGGCATCGCGGCCGTCTTCGCCGGTCACGCGCGGGGTGCGGCCGAACTTCACGCAATCGACGAAATGGCGGAGTTCGCTCGTGAGTTGGTCCCACTTGCGGTCGGTACCCACGGCCAACACTTCGAGGTGTTTGCCCAACACTTCATCTTTCAAACGGGCCTTGGCTCCGTTGTCCATCCGGTCGAGCCGTAGGCCATTCCGACGCAGATCGTCCGATTGTTGCACGAGCGACAGTTTGCGAGTGACGAAGTCGATCCCGGCGTAGCCTTCCGAAGCCCAGATCCGCATTCGGCGTTTCGGTCGAGCCGCGATCCGGCTGGCAGTGAGGTGGGCCACGCAGCCAGATTCGAACACGAGGCGTGCGTTGACCATGTCTTCGTGGCCGCCGAACACGGCAGCACCCACAGCACTCACTTCTTTCACCGGGCCACCCACGAGGGCGACGAGCAGATCGAGATCGTGAATCATCAAGTCGAGCACGGCGCCGATGTCCACGGATCGGCCGGTGAACTGGCCGTGGCGCTCGGCTTCGACGAACTTCGGCGTGATCGGCCGCTTGGAGAGTTCTTCAAACGCCGGATTGAATCGTTCGATGTGCCCGACTTGGAGCGGGATACCGGCCTCGGCGGCCAAACGGATCAAGTCGTCTGCTTCCGCCACCGTCTTGCACACCGGCTTTTCGACCAACACCGGCACACCGGCCTTCAAGAAATCGGCAGCCACTTCGTGGTGATACACGGTGGGTGTGGCGATCGAGACGGCTTCCACGTCGTTCAGCAGTTCTTTGTGAGAAGTGAAGGCCTTGGTACGCAACTTCTTGGCGACGTTGGCCGCCTGTTCGGGTTGCGCATCGATGACGCCGACGAGATCGACATCCGGGAAGGTGGAGAGGATGCGGGCGTGGTGTTGGCCGAGGTGGCCGACGCCGATGACTGCCATGCGGAACCGGGTCATGCCGTCCTAGCCTCAATGGGGAACTCAGGGTGAAGCCGCGTGTCGATCCGTGACGGTGCGGGTAATATTTAACTCCCCTCGCCCTTTGGGGAGAGGGGTTGGGGGGTAAGGGGGAATAATGATTGCCCCCTCACCCGCCGCTACGCGGCACCTCTCCCCCAAGGGGAGAGGGATATTTCATCCAGCCCTACGGCGGCCGGGGAAGCTCGGTCGATCCAAGATCTGCGGGCTCAGCGGCGGGAGTTCCGCCCCGGCATCGCGGGCTTGGGCGATCAAATTCTTCGCCATCGCCACGTTCAACGAGTGACCGGATCGGTACGCCACTACATGCCCGGCCAGATCGACCCGACAGAGCGACAAATCGCCGATGAGATCGAGCGTTTTATGGCGGGCCGGTTCGTTCCCATGCCGAAGGGTGTTATCGATCAACCCTTTCGGGCCGAACACCAGCAGATCGCGGGCCGTGAGGTGTTTGCCGACACCCACGGCTCTGAGCATCAAGGCTTCGCGTTCCAGAACGAACGTCCGGCAATTCGCCACTTCCCCGGCGAACGATTCCGGAGTGACGATCATCGTATGGGATTGTTTCGGAATATCCGAATCGTGGCCGTAGTCGAGGAGATAGCTCGCGGTAAGATCGGCGGGAGCACCTTCCGGCAGCGGGTGGAACGTCACCGTCGCCCCGGCTTGACTCAACGTCACCGGCTCTTTCACCGTCCAGATGGCACGGCGACCCGATTGCAACTCGAAGCCGGCTTTGTTGATGACTTCGACGAACCCGGCAGCGGAACCATCCAAACCCGGAGGCTCGGGGCCATCGAGTTCGAGGATGCAGTTATCGACGCGCAGGCCGGCGAGGGTGGCCAATAAATGTTCAACGAGGGTGACGGCGGAATCGCCGCCGCCGAGAGTTGTACGGCGTTGCGTACTCGTGACGACATCCGCACGAGCCGGAACCACAGGAGTACCGGGAAGATCGGTGCGAACGAAAACCACCCCGGTATTTTCCGGGGCGGGGTGCATTTTCACTCGAATTTTCGCGCCGGTGACCATTCCAGGCCCGACGATTTCGGTCGAGGTGGCGAGCGTCCGCTGATGGCGGTAACCGATTCGTTGCACTTTGGAACCACCCTTTCCGGCCGTAGCCGAGCGGAATGCTAACCCTTTGGCGAAACCTACGCAACCGGAACTGCCCGGTCGCCCCGGCTCGCCCATTCAAAGGTTCCTTCCTGCCCGGAAGAGAATCTCCTCCCGCCGATGAATGTATCAATCGGCGGGAGGAATTTCCAGCTTTACTTAAACTCCGCAGATTCCCATTATCGGGGAGCTGGCATACCAACCGGGCCAGTGCCACCAGCCGGCATAACCCCACCATTGTTCCCGGGGCCCGCCGCGACGGGCATCGTCATTTGCTTCACTTGCGGGATCGGGCCGGGAGCCTTGAAGTTCGCATTTAAGGTATCGACCAAAACCTTGCTGATATCCACCGAATTCGAGACGTAAAACGGAACTGCCCCGTTCGGGCGCATCTTCATGTCGATCAGCATCGGCGATTGGGCTTCTTCGGTGGTGGTGGCGTCGATGTGGGTGAACACGATGTCGTAGCCGTTTTGTTCGACGATCGCTTTCACGGCGGTTTGAATCTCGGTGTACATCGTCTTCAGAAGGGTCGCCGATTCGGTGTCCAGTTGCTTGCGGGCGGTGCCTTCCTTATCTTCGAATTCACGTTGGCGAACCACGAGAAGGCGACCGAGTTCCTCTTTCTTTTGTTGAAGCGGTTCGGTTTCGACCTTCTTGGTGAGTTCCATCACTTCGGCCCGGAGCTTCATCAGTTCCATTTGGGCGTCGAAGCGCTTGTTCTGCATGGTGGCGGACCAGTACTGCCACTTGCCGAAATCTTTCATCACCTTGGCCACGTTGAACATGGCCACGCGGGGTTTGTCGGTGCGGGCCGGTGCGGCCGCCACGGGTGGCGCTTGTGCGGAAACGCTGCTGGCAGCGCCCACGAATCCGAGAATCCCAGCCAACAGTAAGTACGTTCGCTTCACGAAAAGCCCTCCAATGGCGATCGGCGGTAGTGCCGCGGTGCGGGCCGCGAGAGTTTCCAATCTGCGCTCGGCCACGCGGAAGGCGGGGAATAGCGGGGTGCGGCGCCCGAGTCAATGCGGGGATGGGGAATTTCGGTGAAATCGGAGCGGGTAGCAGAACTCGGCATCCGTACAATGTTGCTTGTTAGAAGATTAACCGCGGAGGCACGGAGACGCGGAGAAGAAGTAGAAAAGTGGGAAGATCTTCTAATGATTCTTGTTTGCTTCCTCCGTGCCTCAGTGGTTTGAATATCACTCAAACGTGTGGAGCATACGATGGACGAACTCATTAAGAAGGTGGCCGCGAAGACCGGCTTGCCCGCCGATCAGGCGAAAGGCGCCGCCGAGGCCGTGATCGCATTCTTGAAGGACAAACTCCCGGCCGGGTTGGGCGGTCAACTCGACGGCTTGCTCGCCGGGGGCGGCGGTGGCTTGGGCAACATCACGGAAACCCTCGGCGGTTTGTTCGGGAAGAAGTAACGGTATGGATCGAAAAGCCGCGGCACATCGTGCCGCTGTCCGACGGATGATTCCCCATGAGCAACAGCACCGAAAAATACCTGCGGCCGGAAGTCATCAACACGGTGGCCCGGCTCGACCTGCGCGCCAAGTTCATCGTCGAAGGCTTCCTCTCCGGGCTGCACGGCAGCCCTTTCCAGGGTTTCAGCGTCGAGTTCTCCGAGCACCGCAAGTACAACCCCGGCGACGATATCAAGGACATCGATTGGAACGTCTTCGCCAAAACGGGCAAGTACTACGTCAAGAAGTTCCACGCCGAAACGAACATGACCGGCTGGCTCGTCATGGATCTCTCCAAGAGCATGGCCTACACCTACCGGCAGGATCTCACCAAGTTCGAGTACGCCATCTGCCTGGCGGCCGCGCTCGCCTACCTGATGATTCACCAGCAGGATCCCGTGGGGCTGGTCACGTTCGATACCAAGCTGCGCACGGTACTGCCGCCGAAGAGCAAACGCACGCAACTCGGTACGATGCTTTCCGTGCTGGCGAATCTGCACCCGGCCGGCGAAACGGACATCGCCGGAGCGCTGATGAACGTCGCGGCATTGTTGAAGGGCAAATCGCTAGTGATGGTCTTCAGCGACCTCCTCGGCGATCCCAAGCCCGTGATCGAGAGTCTGTACCGCCTGCGGCACGCGGGGCACGAAGTGATCCTCTTCCACATCCTCGACGAAGCCGAGGTGCACTTCCCGTTCACCGGCCTCGTGGAATTCGAAGACCCGGAAAGTGACGAGCGCGTACAGGTGGATGCCCGCGGCATGCGCGACGACTACATGAAGGGCCTGAACGATTTCCGCGCGATGTACGAACGCGAATGCGGCCTGGCGAACGTGGATTATGTGCCCATCGATACGAGCATCGGCTTCGATAAAGCTTTGCTGGATTATTTGATCCTGCGGCAGCGGCGGTTTAAGTGAGCTCGGAACGGCACGCCGTTGTCCGCTTTCACATTGAGTTTCGGCCACACGGAGACTTCCACCTCGCAACCGGGCGTTGCGCCAGGAACCGAGAGATGCAGCATCCCGTCCGGGGAAACGGTCGTATCGAACGAAATCGTGGCCATGCTCAGTTCTTCAAGTCTCTGTGCCAGTCTATGGGCTACGAAAAAACTCCGCGATCCCCGGTACACCCTATTTCAGATGGACGGAAGCGCGGAGCCTGATTCGCAGGGAATTGTCCGAGGCTGAAGCGTCAGCGAAGCAATGCACTGCTTCGCTGACGCTTCCGCCTCGGATCGAGCCTTACCCCAAGTTCATGGTCATCAGGAACTCGGCGTTGGTCTTGGTCTTCTTGCCGCGGTTCAGCAAGAGTTCCATCGCTTCCACCGGGTGCATATCGGCCAGCACGCGGCGGAGGATCGCGATCTTCGCCAACTCTTCCGGGGTCGTCAGGAGGTCTTCCTTCCGCGTACCCGAGCTGTTGACATCGATGGCGGGATAAATCCGCTTCTCGACCATGCGGCGGTCGAGGTGCAGTTCCATGTTCCCGGTACCTTTGAACTCTTCGAAGATCACGTCGTCCATCCGGCTACCGGTTTCGATCAGCGCCGTGGCGATGATGGTGAGGGAGCCGCCTTCTTCGACGTTGCGGGCCGCACCGAAGAACTGCTTCGGCTTCTGCATCGCGTTGCTATCCAAACCGCCGGAGAGCAGCTTGCCGCCGCCGGGGGCCTCGGTGTTGTGCGCACGCGCCAAGCGAGTGATGGAATCGAGGAGGATGACGACATCCTTCTTGAGTTCGACCATGCGTTTGGCTTTTTCGAGGACGATGTCCGCAACGTGGATGTGCTCCTCGCTCGGTTCATCGAAGGTGCTGGCCACGACTTCGACGTTCGTGCCGATTACCAGCTTCTGCATTTCGGTCACTTCTTCGGGGCGCTCATCGATGAGCAACACGAAGACGTAGCATTCCGGGTGATTCTTGAGAATCGCATTGGCCATCTTGGCGAGCAGGATGGTTTTGCCCGTGCGGGGCGGTGCGACGATGAGGCCGCGCTGACCCTTACCGATGGGCGTGACGAGATCGACGATCCGCATACTCATGTCGTCCGACGCGCCTTCGAGGCGGATGCGGTTGCAAGGGTGCAGCGGGGTGAGGTCGTTGAAACCGGTGATGCTGGCGGTTTCTTCGGCCGGCTTGCCGTTGACGATCTCGATTTGCATCAGGGCGAAGTTGTCCTGATTCTCGATGGGCAGGCGGATCGGGCCTTCCACGAGGTAACCGGTTCGCAGGCTCATGCGGCGGATCTGGCTCGGCGACACGTAGATGTCTTCCGGGCTGGCGAGGTAGTTGTGGGCGGCGCTGCGGAGGAAGCCGTAGCCGTCGGGCAGCACTTCGAGCGTGCCGGTGCCCTTCACGATTTCACCGCGTTCGATCTGACGGCGGACGCAGCCGACGATCAGTTGCGCCCGGCTCAGGCCGGTGTGTTCGCGGATGCCTTCCTTCTCGGCGAGTTCGAACAACTTCGGCATCGGCATCCGGTAGAGGTCGTCGAGCCGCGAGGTAATACGCGGGGCGTTCGGATCGAAGTTCGGCGGCATTTGTGGGGCGGGGCTACGATCCATCATGGGGCGGTTGGGGCCGCGATCGTAGCGGTCGCCGCGATCCATGCGGTCGTTGTTGTTGTGCCGGGGTTGGAAGCGATCTTGCTGCCCGCGCGGCGGGCCTTGGCCTTGCATGGGGCGATCTTGGCGTTCATACGGCCGATCTTGCGTCTGCGGGCGGTCGAAGCCGCGATCTTGGCGTTCGGGGCGCGGGGCGGGGCGCTCGGCGCGTTCCGTCCGTTCCGCAGGTGCGGGGCGCTCCCGCTCGATGGGGGCAGGGCGTTCCACCACGGCTGCGGGGGGTTCCGGTTCAATGATTGCCGGGGGCGGAGCTTCAACTACAGCCACCGGTGACGGTTCCGGCGGGGCGATGGGTTCAACCGGTTTGCGGGTAGCACGCTTGCGAATCAGGGGCCGAGGAGTCGTAGCTCCTTCGACGCTCTTGGCGTCGGCCATAAAAATACCTCAATGAGATGGAAACACGACGAGGGTGTTCGGGGATGTGCAATTGCGACCGTTCCGACCCCGAGGTCGGTGATTGCAGCTGCGAATTCGTTGGGAAAAACTCAAGTTCGATTCACGTCGGAAAAGCCCATACCAGTTTGACGCCGGGGAAAACGGGAAGCATCCCCGGCGGAGTGTGCGAAACAACAAACGAACGTTGGCAACGGCTCTCTGACCTGCTTCGGTGCGAGACGGAAGACTCGAATCGATGGGCTGGATTGCTGCAGAGCTGCGTCGTTTCCACGGTCGAAGGCAGTTTCATCACACGAAAAAAGGGAATCGCTCACGAACCTATTCCAATTCCATAGTGGAGTATAACGGAGTTTCCAAAAGAATCCAGAGCATTTTCTGAAGGCTCGAAAAATCGGTTTCGAGAACCGATTGGAATGAAGACGATTCGCGCCCTTGCCCCGTATCCACGGCGCAGTATATTTTCCGTTCGATTCCCTATAGAAGGTGTGATATGTCGAAAGCATGCGCGTTCACCGGCAAGACGGTCGGATTCGGCAACCAAAAAACCTACCGCGGTAAAGCCAAGTATCTCGGCGGCGTCGGTAAGAAGATCACCGGCATCAGCAAGCGCAAGGTTCGCCCGAACCTCCAACGCGTACGCTGTGTGATCGATGGCGTGACCGTCCGCACATGGGTTTCCGCATCCGCAATCCGCAGCGGTTTGGTGGTGAAGCCGGTGAAGAAACTGCCGTTCAGCAGCGTCTCGGTGTAATCTTTTCTTGTTAGCCCGACGCGCCAGCGAGGGCTTCCAGAGCATTCGTGGGTTGGAAGCCCTCGCTGGCGCGTCGGGCTTATAAGAGTGCCCATACATGCCCCTCAGCCTCGCCGACGTGAAGAAAGTGGCCAAGCTCGCCCGGCTCGATCTGCCGGAGGCCGAACTCGCCACGATGGCCGAGCAACTCAACCGCATCCTCGGTTACGTCGATCAGCTCGCGTCGGTGAACACCGACGGGATCGAACCCCTCGCGCATCCTCTCCCGCTTTCGAACGTGTTCCGCGACGATGTGCCCGTTCCGTCGCTTCCCGTGGATGCCGCATTGCAGAACGCGCCGAATCGCCTGGCCGATTTCTTCGGCGTCCCCGCCGTGTTCGATACGGATGAACCCATCTCTCATTGATTGGAACCATCGCTCATGGACCCGATCCGCTTGGCACTTCTTGCGTTCTGCATCCCAATTCTGATTCACCCGTTCGCGGTGGCCGCGCCGGTGGATAATGTTGCCGCGCTCGTCGCCGCGGTACGCGAAGGGGCCGAAGGGGCGACCATCGAGATCGCGGCGGGAACCTACGAACTCGAAGCGCCGTTGGAACCGAAAGCCCGGATGACGCTGAAGGGCGCGGGCATGGACAAAACCATCATTACTCACGTCGCCGCGTGGAAACCCTCGACCAAGACGTTGCCCGACCCGGAGATGACCACCAAGGGAATGGACACGCAAGCTTTCCTCATCCGCCTGAAAGACAAAGCCGCCGGGATTACCATTTCCGATCTCACCCTGCACGGCCCGCAGCTTCACGGCGCGATCTTCGGCTGGGAAAACAGCGATTTGCTGCTCCACCATCTCCGTATCAAAGAAACACTCTGTTCAGGCATCCGCAGCTTCTCCATGAAGAAAGCTAAGATCCACGATTGCGAATTCCTCGACGCCGGCGGGCGGTGGGAGAAGGGGCAACCGGGCGTGAAGGGCGGGATCACCGGCGGGGCCATCTTCGCCATCTGGATGTCCGACAGCGAAATCTCCGATAATCGCTTCGCCCGCACCCGCATGGGCAGGGAACACGAGTTCTACGGCATCAAGGGCAGGCAGGGGAAGAACTGCCGCATCCACCACAACACCATCGGCGTGAACTTCTCTATCGAATTCCCCTTCGAGAACGACGAGAACGTCGAGATTGACCACAACGTGTTGCACGGCGCCGTTTCGATCCCGAAGCACGCTGGCGGGCCGGTGCCCAAGAGCGGCCGCACCTTCCACATCCACCACAACTGGTTCACGACCAGCTACGCGATCGAGTTCGTCCGCAACGGCGTCGAGATCGACCACAACCTGTTCGATTTCGACGTGGCCAAGGACGGCGGCAATCTCATCTCCGCGTTCGGCAACGCCCCCGCCAAAGGCCCGGCCAGCTTCCACAACAACCTCGTGAACAACCCCGGCCGCGGCGTCATCTGGATGAACGAACCCTTCGACAACCTGGAAGTGCGGAACAACCACATCGTCGCCCGCACGACCGCCACACCGCGTAAAGACGGGCTGTTCGGCTTCAACTCGAAGTGCGACTTCAAGACGATTTCGATCCGCGACAACATCATCGAGTGCATCGGTGAAGCGCGGCCGTTGCTGCGTGCAAAGGAAAGCTACGGCGCGAAGGTGGAGAACAACTCGATCACCAATGTGTCGGATGCGGACAAGTTGACGAACGCGAAGGCCGACCGCCCGCAGGGGTTAGAGAAGCCCCTGAAATTCGAGTGCGGCGCGAAGGGCGAGTTCACCGTCGATGGATGGAAAGCCGCACAAACACCGAAGTAATAGGCTACCCGACCCACGCCCTCCTTCGGCTTTTCCGCGAATACCCCATACCCGATACCCCGCACCCCATGATTGAAAAAACCGCCACCGAATTGCTCGCCCTTCAAACATCGGGCCAAGCGACCGCATTGGAAATCGCCGAGGCGTTCCTCGCCAGCATCCGCGAGCGCGAGCCGAAGGTGCAGGCGTTCATGCGCGTCGATGAAGCGCACGTGCGGCAGCAGGCAGAGGCCATCGATGCCCGCCGCAAGAAGGGCGAAAAGCTCGGCTTGCTCGCGGGGATTCCCGTGGCCGTGAAGGATGTGCTTTGCACCAAGGGGATCACGACTACCTGCTCCAGCAAGATGCTCGAACACTTTGTGCCGCCGTACGATGCCCACGTGGTCGAACGGTTGAAGGCCGAGGATGCCGTGATCCTCGGCAAGACGAACATGGACGAGTTCGCGATGGGCTCGAGCACTGAGAACAGCGCCTACAAAAAAACCACGAACCCGTGGGATACCAGTCGCATCCCCGGAGGCAGCAGCGGTGGCAGCGCAGCCAGTGTTGCAGCTTGCGAAGCCCCGGTGAGCCTCGGTACCGATACCGGCGGTTCGATCCGCCAACCGGCGGCTCTATGCGGCATCGTCGGCGTGAAGCCGACGTACGGGGCCGTGAGCCGGTACGGGCTGATCGCTTTCGCCAGTTCGCTCGATCAAGTCGGCCCGTTCACCCATGACGTGACCGACGCCGCGTTGATGATGGAAGTGATCGGCGGCCACGACAAACGGGACAGCACCAGCGTCGATCGCCCGGTTCCGCAATACCGCAAGACGCTCAACGATCGGGTGAAGGGTTTGAAGATCGGCGTGCCGAAGGAATTCTTCGACGAAGGTTTGGATCCCGAAGTGGAGAAGTTGGTGCGTGCTGCGCTGGCCGAGTACGTGAAGCAAGGGGCGACCCTCGTGCCGGTGGAACTGCCGAACGGTTCGCAACTGGCCGTGGCGGTCTATTACATCGTGGCCACGGCGGAATGTTCCAGCAATCTCGCCCGCTTCGACGGCATGCACTACGGCCACCGTACCAAGGCCAAGGCCGATCTGATCGCCACGTATTCCAAGAGCCGCGCCGAAGCCTTCGGCAAGGAAGTCCAACGCCGCATCCTGCTCGGCACCTACGCCCTAAGCAGCGGATATGCGGATCAATACTACAACAAGGCGTTGAAGGTTCGCCGGCTCATCAAGAACGAGTTCGACACGGCCTTCGAGAAGTGCGACGTCATCATGGGCCCGACCTCGCCCACGCCCGCCTTCAAGTTCGGCGAGAAGACCGATAACCCCTTGGCGATGTACCTCTCGGACATCTACACGATCTCGTGCAACCTCGCCGGCATCGCCGGGATGAGCATCCCCTGCGGTTTCGCCACGGGGAACCTACCGGTCGGGTTGCAATTGCTCTCGCCCGCCTTCGACGAGGAACGGATGTTCCGCATCGCGAGGATGTACGAATCGGCCACCGACTGGCACACGAAGCGGCCGAAGCTTTAATCCCACTCGGGGAATATCCGCTGTACCAATGCGGGATCTCCGAATCCCAGACTTCAATTCTTGAGGTAATTGGTTCGGCCTGCTGAGCCGCCGGGTGATCCGCCGCGGCGCGTTCCGTTCGACCGACGATCTGCGGGATCGGATCCTGAAGTTCATCGACTACTTCAATCGAACGATGGCAAAGCCGTACAAGTGGACTTATGCGGGCCGGCCGCTGAATGTGTATGCTTTAGGTGTTCAGGAGTGACACATTCTCCCACGTTTGGAAATTGTGGGTCAGCAGTGTCGCCAGTTTCGCTTTGTGCTTCGTCGGCATGTCGGCCAGACACCCGTCGATGGCCGCTTGGAACTTCCCGAAATCCTGATGGTGGCGGCTGTCCAGTACTTCCTTCTTC
>JBBQWA010000055.1:0-17476 GCA_038211045.1 Gemmatales bacterium | reverse complement strand
GGGTTCTTTTCCCCGGCATTCGTTGTGTGCGTCTGACCACCCTTGTTGAAATCGGAATCCTTGTTGCCGTCGATGGCACGGGCCGCGACGGCGTTGCCGTTCGTACTCGATTGCGTTGCCTTGCCACTCTTCGCGATATTCTTGCCGTCGCTGAACACTTCGACTTCCGCCAGCGTGAGAATGCGCTTCTCGCCGGGGAGTTCGATACGAACGAAACGTGCGGGTTTGTCCGTGACGATAGCGGGGGCTGGTTTAGCGCCGGCATCCGCCTTGGGTTGTGCTTTGGGTGCTTCGTCCTTCTTGGGGGCGACCGGAACCGCGTCCTTCTTGGCAACGGCCGGAATGGGGCTGGCCATGTCCGCGTACGTCGCAGGCTTGACGCCCTTGGCGAAGCTACCATTCCCAAACGTGTTCGGCGTGAACGGCCCAACGAATGAGATGATGGCCTCCGGCTTGATCGAATCCTCCAGGCCCAGCGCCCAGTGGCAGCCGTTCACGAGCATCCGGCGGTAGCCGTCGTTCAAAAGGTCTTCCGGCGTGCCGTAGAGCGACGTGAACACACGCCCCGATTTTCCCGACGCAGACTTGTAGGTGCGTGTCCATTCGGAAGGCATCGGCGGTTTCGTCGCATCCACTGGGGAATCGGGCTTCATACCGTTGAGCGGTTGGGCCATGGTGAGCACTTCGCCATCGATCGGCTTGCCAACGTACCCACCGGCTTGCACCCAAATGTCCTTCACCCCGCGCAGAATTGGATGAGCTTTCTTGTCATCGATAATCGTGATCCGAGTGCTCTGCTTGTGGTTTGTTCCGTAGTGCCCAACCCAAGTTTGCCCGAGTACTTGGTGCCCAAATCCGAGTTTGTAGTCCTCCACCTTGGAATCGAAGGAATACTTCGAGAAAGGATCGGTCGCCTTCGTCTTGAATGCGTGTGTCGCGGTTCGCAGGCCAACCACGGGGCCACCGCGGTTGAGATAGTCATCGAGGTGCTTCATCTGCTCCTTCGGGAAGTTCTGGAATCGCAGGAAGACCACCGCGAGATCCGCTGAATCCAAAGCCTCCATCCCCGGCATGTTCGAGTTGCCCGGCACAATCTCACCCGTGCTCGCATCGACATTGAACAGCACGGTACACTTGAACCCGAAATGCTTCGCGAGGATCCTGGCGAGGCCCGGCAGCGTTTCCTCCGAGCGGTATTCGTGATCGCCGGCGAGGAAGACGATATGCTTGCCGTGCCCTGGACCGGCGGTTCCCTCGTAAACCACGGGTTGGGCCGATGCCTTCGCGGTCAGCATCAGCGGCACCAGCAACGTCAACACGAATCTCATCGGACGCATCGCTGTTTCTCCCAGTATCAATGTTTTGAGGGCGGTGAATGATCGCAGGTGGGCGGTTGAATCGCGGAGTACAGAAATAGATTACTCCTAATCGCACAGATTCTGAAAGAAATTCCGCTCGCGATAGCATACCGATCTGGCAGCTGGGGCACAATCGGGCATTGACTGACGGACGGGTTCAACCCAAGGCGTTTCCGCTGGAGATAAAAGCTGGGGTTGTGCAGCGAATGCTACCGGCAGTACTCGCCAATCCCAGTCGTGAAACTCGGATTCTCAGCAAAGACCTCCGCGGCCGATTCGTCGATTGTGGGGAAAGGATCAACAAGTTCTTCGTCCCAGCAAAGTTTGAAAAACAAGGGTCTGACTTGCACGACGTTCGCCACTCCCAAATACGTACGTCGTAGTAACAACCGGTTGGCCGTCGAGAAAGGTGCCTTCCTTGGTTCCGAGATCATCGATGACGAGTTGGCCTTCGAATTCCGAAATGGTGCAGTGTTGTGGGGCGACGTGGGGCGACTTCGCACGGATTTGGCATCCGCTCTCGCGACCGATCGTGAATGGAATCCTTCGCAAAGGAATCGATTCGCCGCGATGGGAACCGGCGAGGGGGAGGAGTGACCAAGGCAAAATATGCTCCGGATAAAAACGTATTCTCTGCAGGACGACGAGTGTGCGAATAATTACGTTTTGAGTGAAACTTCGGATCTTTTGCATTGAACCATTCGGCGCAGTGTCGTGTCCAACTCGCTCGGATCGATGGGTTTTAGGAATAAGGGCGAATCGGAGAGATCGCGAAACGCGGTGACCATGTAGGGTGTCATTTTTTCGGAAACGAAACCGCGGATAAGATCCGGGTTGGAATGCCCGAATTGAATAAGGGTTCTTGCTCCCTGCAAGCCAGGGAGTAAAAGATCGACCAATGCAACTTGGATTTCATCGCCGTGATCGTGGAAGAGTTCCGTCGCTTGTTCGTACGTTTTAGCTTGGAACACTTTCCAACCGCGCTCCCTTAAAGCGTCCGCGAGATCGCTGCGGCTGTTCGCATCGGGATCGAGAATCAGCATACTTGCATCGGTGGTATTCTCGCCGGGCACTTCCGTTGGTGCGAAGGCGGTAGCGAGCGTTTCGGGCACCGGTACGATGGCAGCGTTCAAACGAACGATCAATTCTTCGAGTTGATCGGCGAGCTCATGGCAATCGGCGAGGCGGACTTGGGCGACTTCGGGCGCATCGGGGCCGACGCCGATGGAAAGCCCGCCTTCGTGGGCAACGATGAGCATCGCTTCCAAATCGTTCGGGGCATCCCCGAAATAATAGGGCAGCGCGGCAGCGCCGACGTAATGTTCCGCGTGCGCCAAGATCGACAACACGGCCACGCCTTTATCCCAGCCGTCCGCGGGCATCACTTCGATGGCCTCGGACACCGCTCGGAATCGAATCTGTTCGAACCCGTCGAGCACGGCCGCCGCATCGAGTCGGAAGCAAACCGCCCGGAGCGGAAGCATGCCCCGATAGTGGATCGCCAAGGAATTGGGCTTCAACTCGATCCACGTTCCGGGAAATTTGTTGAGCGTTTCGAGGAGGCGATCCCGCACGTCGATCAAAACTTTGTCGAACCCATCGGGAACACAGTAGCGTTCGAGTTCGCCCATGAGATCGAGTTCCAGCCCGCCTGATCCGCAGTAGTACACGTTCGGAAGTCCGACGAAATTCCGCACTTCATCGAGCGAACGCCCGCTCACCACGCCCAAGGAAATCTTGGGAATGGCCGCGAGTTGCAAAAGCAATCGGCGCGTCCGCTCGGGCAGGATCGCCAAACTCGGGTGGCGAACGATGGGGGTGAGAGTGCCATCGTAATCGAACAACAACGCGATCGGACGCCCCGTTCGGTGTTCAATTACGATGCGCTCGATCCATTTCGATAGCAATTCCGGCAGAACGTTCATCGTTACATCCCCGAGAGAAAGCCCGCCGTACTCAAGCCGACTTCCCGGGCGATCAGCGATTCGAGATCCCACTCCGAGGACGAATCGGAATCCACTACCGCAGTATCCACTTCCGCCTTCGGTGGCTCGGCATCGACGAGCTTGCCGACTTCCGAGAGGAGCATCCCCGCCCAGCGGTAGATGTTGTTGTCTTCCACTTGCGCCCGCATTTTCTTCATCCGCCGTCGTTGTTCCTCTTCGGGCATCGTCAGGGCGGTTTGCATCGCGGAGGCCATCTGCTCCACATTAAAGGGATTGACGATGAGCGCCTCCGGGAGTTCGCGGGCGGCCCCGGTGAATTCGGAAAGTACCAACACGCCGCGTTCGTCGTCTCGGGTCGACACGTATTCCTTGGCGACCAGATTCATACCGTCGTGGAGGGAGCTAACCACGCAGCCCACAGCCATCCGGTACAGCAGGAACAAATCCTTCTGCGTGTGGTGTTCGTTAAGGAATATCACGGGCTTCCAATTCCGCGTGCCGTGCTTCCAATTGATTTTTTCGACCAACATTTCGACCTCGTCGTTCAAATCGCTGTATGCGACGAGGTGCGTTCGGCTCGGCGCCCCCACTTGCAGGAAGTGGAATTGACCTTTCCATTCCGGATGCAGTTCGAGCAACCGATCCACTGCCCGAAGGCGCTCCGGAATGCCCTTGGTGTAATCCACGCGATCGACGCCCACCAGCAGAGGGCGACCGCCGAGGCGATGGCGTTTGCGGAATTCACCGGCCCGCTTTTCCCAGTCGTTACCAAGGTATTCGATGGCGAGTTCGGGATCGACGCTGATCGGGTGCGGCTGAACCGAGGTGGATTGTCCGTTGCGCTCGACGGCGAAGCGTTCTCGATCAATTCGACATTCTACCGTGCGATCGACAGTCTCCAAGAAGTTGTTGCAATGGTACTGAATGTGGAACGACATCAGATCGTTCCCCAACATGCCATTGAGAATCTCTCTGGCCCACGGGCAAACGCGAAAGGTTTCGGGGTGCGGCCAGGGGATGTGCCAGAATTGAGCCACCACCAAATCGGGGCGCTCCCGTTTGAGAATCGCCGGGAGCAACGCGAAATGGTAATCCTGCACGAACACCATCGCCGGGCCGCCTCGCGCTTCCTCGAGGACGGCCGCGGCGAACAGTTCGTTCACTTCGCGGTAGGCTTCCCAATGGGCCGGATCGAACGAGGGCCGCGTGTACACTTGGTGGCACAGTGGCCAGAGTGTGCTGTTAGCGAACCCGTAGTAGTAACCGTCTTCTTGTTCTTTGGTGAGCCACACGCGGCGGAGGGTGTAATTCGGGTCGTCCGGCGGAACGCCCACGCGGCTGGTACCATCGACGGTTTCGCGGTCGGCATCGCCGGAACCGTGCGCCACCCAAGTTCCCCCACAGGCTTGCATCACCGGGTCGAGTGCGGTCGTCAAACCGCCCGCCGGGCGGATCCATTCGATTTCGCCATCGCTGTAACGGTGGATGTAAGGTTCGCGGTTGGCGACGACGATCAATTTGGCTCCGCCGAGCCGGGTTTTGGCGATTTCTTCCAAGCGCTGTTTGGACCAACCCATTGGGAAACCCTTCTCTGAGGTGGTTGCGTTGCATTCCGTTGCAAATCTCGGCTCCGTCCGAGGATCATCAATGCAATGCCCGTGCCAACGGTTTAACCGCGGGGCGTTCCAGCAACCAGTGGGTTCCCGTGAAGAGAATGCCGGTCAGGAATTCCCAAGAATTTCAGCGGTTTTGGGCACCGCTTCGCGAATGGGCATGTTCTAAAGAAAAGGGATTAGGGGATTGGGAATCGCTCGAAATGAACGGAGTTTAACGAACGCCGAAGATATGCCTTGAAAGGATCCCGTGACATGAACAGTTCGCACCATCCGCATGTTCGGATTCTGTACACGTTCGGCAGAGTGCCAACGAAAAAGGCTCGAAAGCATTCCGCTTTCGAGCCTCGCCACGTATCCCTCCTAGGATCGTTCCCTCTCGCCCGACCTCTCATAAACGGCACGATGGGGAACCCGCCGTCGCCGTAGCTTAGAAGTTATCTTTGAAGGCTTGGCCATCGTCGGCCCGCAACAGGCAACCGAAGACGTTCGTTGAGGCGTTAAGAATACCCCTCGGCGCAGCCGAAGTCTTCAATTGCGTCACGTTGAAGTTGATGAACCGCACCGAGCCATCGTACATCGCGAACGGAGCACCGGACACATACGGCGAACCCCATTGGTTGTTGGGCGCGGTGGTCGCATGATCTCGAATGAGCCAGCTCGCCGAACGCGACGGCCCACCCGAACCGCCTTGCAAGATCGATTCGTCCCAACCGCTGCCACTCGACGACGGGTAATCCCCACGCTTCATGTACTTTTGGCCCACGGCGATGGTGTTCGAGGAACCGTCGCCCAACGTTTCGATTCGGCGTTTCGCGTTGGCGCTACCGCGGCCGCCATTACTGTCGTTCACGTTGGCGTTGATCGCGTAATCGGTTTTCGGCCCGAGTACCCCGCTGGTGGCCACTCCCTGTCGGCCACGGCTCGGGCACAGAAGCCCTTTTATCGGAGAGAGCTGAGTGCCCGCCGGGGCTCTATTCAAAGTGCCGTTAAAAGATTGATAGTAATTGCCCTGTTCGATGTACGGCAAAATCTGGAAGGCGTATGAAGCTTGATAACTCTCGTCCGCGCTCGCGGCCGGCGTGATATTGGCGTACCTGCCTCCGCGGCCGGGCCAGGGGACATAGCCTACCGAATCTTGGTGGTTCTGAATTGCTAAGCCGATCTGCTTTAGATTGTTCATCGATTGCATTCGGGCCGCCGCTTCGCGGACTTTCTGCACAGCGGGCAAAAGCAACCCGATCAAAATGGCGATGATGGCGATCACCACCAATAATTCGATTAAGGTGAACGCCTTCTGCGACCGTCGAATAAGATGATTACACATAAGACATGATCCCATGAAAAGGGGAAAGGGAATACCATCAAAACAGGAACGCATCGAATTGAACGATCACGAAACCGATGGCGATACGATCTGAAGTCGAAGTGTTCGAGTAGCCCGCCACATGAACATCGCTCGGGCACCCAAATTGCATGGAGAAACTGATTGCAAGCGGGATGCCAATGCTGTCAAACTCCTTTGCCGAAAATGAGCACAGTATCACCAACCCGCAGTAACTATGTGAAAACTATGATTTTTTAGGGAATCTCCGCATTCCGGATTCCTTGCGAACTCGAACACGAATCCGATTGAGACTTTGCGCTCAATTGAGCGAAGTGACTGTGCCTTTAAGTTTTGTTCATGCATTGAACCGCGGCTGTACCGAAACTGTACGCGATAGGAGAAATTGGTGTGAATCCTCAATTGGTCGGTCGGTTACTCGCGCCGGTGGCGGTACTGAGCATCCTTCTCCTCGTCACCGCATTCGGCTCCGCATGGTACGTTCGCAACTTGCAGCGATCCGTTTCAAACGTCATGACGAATCACGTCGATAGCATGCGTTCGGCTCAGGAGTTGGAGATCAGCATCCGCGAAATCCGCACTCAATTCGACCGCTATCTGATTACCCTCGATCAAAAGCACTTGGAACCGGTTCCGCGAATGAGACTCAGGACCGCGGCGGCACTTGCGGATGTCGAAACGTCATCCGCGACCCCTACAGAACAAACACTCACAAAGAGAATCCGGTTGGGTTACGATCACTTTTTCGCCGCGTACGATCAAATCCTCAGGAAGCCCGACTTCACGCTCTATCCGAAAATCATCGAATTGATTGATACCGTTCTCACCAAGGATATCCTCGAACCGGCACATGAGTATCTTCGACTTAACGAAGGAATGCTCGCCCAAACCACGACGTCGAACCGCGAACTCACTGAACGGATCACGACGGGTTTGGTCGCCTTGGGGTTGTGCGGATCGATCGGAGGGTTGTTGGGGGGAACCGTGATCGCGGTGACACTCCGCCGATCACTGATGCGTTCGGATGCACGATTGCGCAACACAGCGGAGCAATTGGACCATGCCGTCCATCCGGGAGGACTCGCAAAGGGGTATCCGTCCTCGATCAGTGCCGTCGACCGAATGGCGGTTTCAGCCTCGGCAATCTTGAGCCGGTTGAGAAAGACTGAGAAGGACGCACTACGCGCCGAGCAATTGGCGTGGGTGGGGCAAATGGCCGCGGGTATTGCCCACGAAATCCGCAACCCGTTGATGGCGATCAAAGTCTTGGTTCAAGCCACCGCGGAGAGGTCGAACGGCTCGGTCTTCCGGCCACGGGATTTACAAGTTCTCGAAGAGGAGATCGTGCGTTTGGAACAAATCGTCAGCGGATTTCTCGATTTTGCCCGGCCTTCAAGGCCGGAACCGCGCCCGGTAGACATCAAGGAATTGGTCGAGCGAACAATCCAAGGGGTAAAAGCCCGCGCGGAATTGCAGGGCGTCGAGATCGTAACCGAACCGAGTTCCGGGCCGATGGTCGTATCCGCCGACCCCAACCAAATCCGACAAGTTTTGTTCAATCTGTTGTTCAATGCATTGGATGCTCAACCCCAAGGGGGGCACATCCGATTGCGGATGGTAATCGCAACCGCGCCGGACGGATATCCGGAACTCGAACTCAAAATGGAAGACAGGGGCGGCGGGTTACCCACCGACCTCGGCGAGCAGATTTTCGAACCGTTTGTCAGCACAAAGGAATCCGGAATGGGACTCGGCTTGTCGATTTGCCGGCGGATCGCCGAAACCCATGAAGGAAGCCTGACTGCTGCCCAGAGTCCGATGGGCGGGGCGGCTTTCATCCTTCGACTTCCGGTCATAACTTCGCTAAAAACAGGGCGGCACACTCAACATTCCTTGGAAGGAGTTCCCGTTGCCTAAGTTGCTCATTGTCGACGACGAACCCAACGTGCTGTACTCGCTCCAGATGGGTTTGGAATCCGAAGACCTCATAGTTGTCACGGCCAAAACCGCCAAACTCGGGTTGGTCGCCGTTGCTGCTGAACGTCCCGATGTTGCCATATTGGACGTACGTTTGCCGGATTTGTCTGGGTTAGATCTTTTCGACAAGATCAAAACAATTGATCCCCGCCTGCCTGTCATTATTGTGACTGCATTTGCAGAGACCGATACGGCCATCGAAGCCATGAAACGGGGTGCATTCGAGTACCTCCTGAAACCGGTCGATCTCCATCACTTGCGCGATGTTGTCGCACGGGCGGTCGAACTACGGCGGATGAGTAGCGTTCCCACGGAATTCGATCAATCCCCCGATCCTTCGAAAGCGGATCAGATCGTGGGCCAGTCCCCCGCGATGCAAGAGGTCTACAAGGCGATCGGACGATTCGCCGCACAAGATGTCACCATCCTGATCCTCGGGGAAAGTGGAACTGGTAAGGAACTCGTCGCAAGGGCGCTCTACCAGCACAGCAAGCGAGCCACGCGTCCTTTCCTGGCAATCAATTGCGCAGCCATTCCTGAAAATCTGCTGGAAAGCGAACTCTTCGGCCACGAGAAAGGCGCCTTCACGGGGGCGGATCGCCAGAGGGTTGGCAGATTCGAGCAAGCGAATGGCGGCACCCTCTTCCTGGATGAGATCGGGGATATGTCTTCCCCCACACAGGCCAAAGTCCTGCGTGTACTTCAAGATCAGAATTTTGAACGGATCGGGGGCCGGGAAACAATCGCCGTCGATGTTCGAGTTATCGCTGCAACCAACCAACGCTTGGAGGAAATGGTTGCCGCGGGAAGGTTCCGAGAAGACTTGCTCTATCGATTGAACGGCGTGACGATCAAACTTCCTCCGTTAAGGGATCGGCGTGACGACATTTCCCGACTCGTAAATCATTTCATTCGATTGATGAATGAAAAACTGGGGAAAGCCGTTCACGGGATCACCCCGGAGGCCATCCAGATCTTGGCCGATCACCATTGGCCGGGTAATGTTCGGGAGTTGCAAAACGCTGTCCGTTATGCCGTTATCCGGGCAGTTACGGATGTTTTGACACCGGATTGTTTACCGGCCGCGGTATTGAACAAGAGCCAGCCAATTCTGGAACCGACCGCACTTGCAGATATTCGCGAACTGATCCGCTCATTATTATCTTCGGGAGCTACGGAAATCTACCGGCGTGTCATTCAACTGGTTGATCGTGCCGTGCTCGAGGAAACCTTGCAGCACGTCGATGGCAATCAAGTTCAGGCGAGCGAACTGCTCGGCATTTCTCGAACGACTCTACGGGCGAAGATTGCCACGCAAATACATTGATTGAACAACGGCATCCCTACCGTGACGTCGGTATGCTGTACAGAAGCCCGCTCACCGGCAGCCGGTTCTGACGCGTTACTGCACATCGGGGATGCTTATCAGAACGCCCAGCGGAGCGTACTGGATGTAGGCCCGTGCATCCCTCGAGCTGGATCGGTTCATCCGCCAGAAACTTCTCCGTTCCGTTGGCGTAGAATTCTGTGATGCTTGCGCAATAACCAATCTCGTATTCATTGCAACCGGTTTCGCCCACTTGGGCTTGACGGATGCCCATAGAATGCGGGACGATGTTGGAAGAAACGGCTAAAACCCTTTCGTAACAGGATACCGCTATGGCCACGGATTCGGCCGCCGACCAACTCATCGGGCTGACGCTCATCGAAACCGGCAGCACCAGTTCCCGCACCCGCACCCGCGCACCGCGCCGGCACATTTGGCAACTGCCGATGTTCGCCCTCGGCTTGGCCGCAGCCATGGTGGCGTGGAAGACATTCCCCCCCAAACCGGAATCGCCCGGCGACGGTTACCGTCGCGAACTCGCGGCGCTCGCCGATCAACTGGAAAAGAAGCCGATCGATCCCGGCGCGTTGGAAAACCAATCGCAGAAGGTTGCGGCCAACGTCGATCAGTATCCTTCCGAAGCGGCCCGCGGTTACTTCCTTCTCGGCAGTGCGAGCATGGTGCTCGCCGAGAACGGTAGCGCCGAAGCGGCGGACTCGAACTGGTTGAAGGCGACGGAACAGTTCACGAAATGCGACCCGCAACTCCTCGCGGAGAAGGTCGATCAAGTTCGTTACGCCTTCCGTGCCGCGAAAGCGGCGGCGGCCACGAAGGTCGGTTTGCCGGATCGTTTGATTCCGTCTCTGCTTGCCATCCCGCCGGGTGAAGATGTGGGCGAACGTTCCCGATTGTTGGGCGAAACCTATCTGCGGCTGACTCCGCCCGATGTTCGCAAAGCCCGCGATGAACTCACATCGTACCTCAGCGGTTCGTACCGCGGCAATCCATCCACCTCGGCCAAGTTGAAGCTCACGCTCGCCGATCTCTGCACCCAACTCCACGAACCCGAGAAAACCCGCGCGTGGTTGAAGGAGATTGGTACGGCCGCACCCCCGGAAATGCAGGCGATGGCGAAGGTGCAACTCGCGCGCCTCGCCGCCGCGGATGGCAAGTGGGAAGACGCGGTGAAGCTTTTCGCCGCGGCCCAAGCGATCCCCGGTTTGCCCGCCGATCAACTCGGTATGATCCGCTACGAAACCGGCCGTTGCCTGCTCTCGTTGAAGAACCCGACCGAAGCCGTGGCCTATTTCCAACAAGCGTCCACCGGCGGCGGCGCCGCTGCGGTCGCCTCGGCGATCAAGCTCGCCGAACTCCGTTCGCAAGATCCTGCGGGCAAGGGGCACCGCGCCGAATCGGCGGATTACCTCGAAACCGCGGTGAAGAGCATCCGGGGCGGCGAATTCAAGAACCCGCATTTGAGCATCGACGATCTCCGGAACACCTTTGAAGAGGTGATCCGCGTGGCGATTAGTGAAGGGGATTACGAAGCCGCATTGCGGGCCGTGGCGGCCTACAGCAGCGTGGCGGAATCGCGGAAAGATCTTCAACTGCGTGCGGAAATCTACCGGGCTTGGGCAATGTCCCTCGGCAACAAGAGCGAGAACGCGGTTCAATCTGCGGAAACTTGGCGGAAGGCCGCCAACGATTTCACGGCGCTCGCCAACTTCCATCCGTCGGCCCCAGCGAAGCTCGAATTCTACCGAAAGGCGGCGAACGCCTTCCGCCAAGCCAAAGACGAAATGGCCGCGCTGAACGCGCTGCAATCGATCGATTCCGTCACCGGCCTCACTCCCGAACTCACCGCCGGGGTTAGCCTCGATAAAGGCGACATGCTCATGGGCGCCCAGAAGTTCCCCGAAGCCTGCGATGCGTATAAGCAAGCGATCGCTGCGGGCGGAGTCGCGGGAACGCAAGCGCAATTGAAGTTGGCTCGCGCCCATATCGACGAAGGCCGGAGGAGGTTGGCCACGGCTCAGGGTACACAAGCTGGCGAAGCCCGCGGTTTGATGGAACTCGGCCAGAACCTCCTCGCTCAAATGGCGAACAAAACGTTTGAAACCCTTCCCGAACGCGAGGCGCAGCAGGAAGCGGTGTACGATCTCGGCAAGATGCTGATGGGGCAGAACCTCGTCGATTCCGAGGCCCGCTTCCGCCAACTGATTCAGCTCGACCCCGCCGGCCCCTACGCCGAGAAGGCCAAGCTGTGGCTCGGGAGTTGCCTGCTCCTGCTCGCCCGCGGCGAGCACAAAGGGGGCGTTCCCCCGCAAGATGCCGATAGGAAGCTGACCGAAGCGCTCGGCCTGTTCCACGAACTTTCGCAATCGAAGCTGCCGTACATTCAAGCCCAAGCGGACATCCGCATTGTGAATGTCACGCTCATGTTGAAGAAGTACGACGAAATGCCCGCCCTTTGCAACCGCCTCACGGAACGCTACAAGCAACGCCCGGAAGAGTTGATCGTCCTCGGGATGCTCTACACCTCGTACGTGCGATCCGAACGGGCCGATCTCGCCGCGAGAACCGTCGCCCGGATGCAAGATAGCTTCGCCAAGATTCCTGAATCGTCGTTCCTCGGCGGCATGGAAGAATTCACACGGGCATACTGGCTGCGGTGGTTTGAACAAGTGAAGCGGTAAATCATATCGGAACCGACCATTCTAGCCGGAGCGCGTGAGCGACCGGCTCAATTCCATCGCAATGACGAACATATCCCGGCAATTCCACGTGATAACCCTTTGACTTCCTCCGTTCGGCCGACACTTCCTGCTCGCCGAAAGCAACAACTGTATCACTCGACCATCGAATCGCACCCGGAACGCGGAAACTCCCGTACATTAAGGGATACGAAATCTAGGAATCCGTTGAAATGAAGCTCCCCATCGTGGCGATTGTCGGCCGGCCCAACGTCGGCAAGTCGTCGCTGTTCAATTTGCTCGCCGAGCGGCGTATCAGCATCGTCGATCCCACGGCCGGGGTCACGCGGGACCGCATCGGCACGCCGCTGCTCGTGGGCGATCAGTATTGCGAACTCGTCGATACCGGCGGCATGGGCATCCAAGACAAGGACAACCTCACCGGGGACATCGAAAACCAAATCCGAATCGCGGTGAAGGAAGCCGCCGTCATTTTGTTCGTCGTCGATATCCGCGACGGCGCGCAGCCGCTCGACGAGCATGTTGCCGAGAGGTTGCGGGTGGCGAATAAACCGGTGATTTTCGTGGCGAACAAGGCCGATGAAATCAAGCTCGATCTCGCCGCGAGCGACCTGTTTCGCTTGGGCTACGGCGAACCGATCTGCGTGAGCGCGAACGCCAAGCGGGGCCGGGAAGATTTGATCTTCGCCATCCGCGAACTCCTGCCCGAAGATTCACCCACCGAGGCCCCGAGCGCGGTCGAGTTGAAGCTCGCCATCGTCGGCAAGCGGAACGTGGGCAAGAGTACGTTCATCAACAGCCTCACCGAATCGGATCGCATGATCGTATCCGAAGTGGCCGGTACCACCCGCGATAGCGTGGACGTGCGATTCGAACGGGACGGCAAAACCTTCATCGCCATCGATACCGCCGGGGTGCGGAAGAAGACCACGCTCGCCAACAGTATCGAGTTTTATTCGATGCACCGGGCCGAACGCAGCATCCGCCGGGCGGATGTGGTACTGCACTTCTTCGATCCTCGGCCCCGCGTCAGCCGGGTGGATAAGCAGCTCACCGAATACATCCTCGATAACCACAAGCCGGCGATCTTCGTGGTGAACAAGTGGGATTTGGCGAAGGATACCATCGCCACGCAGAAATGGTCGGATTACCTTCGCAAGGTGTTTCCGATGCTCGATTACGTTCCCATCGCCTTCATCACGGCGAAGGAAGGGCGGAACGTCTGGCGGCTGTTGAACCTCGCCCAACAACTGCACAAGCAATCGAGCATCCGGGCCACGACGGGCGAACTCAACCGCGTGATCCGGGAAGCGATGCTGGCGAACGTGCCGCCGGTGCGGAACAACAAGGTGCCGAAGTTGTACTACGCGGCCCAAGTGGCGGTGCATCCGCCGACGCTCTTGCTCGTGACGAACGGCCCCGAGTTGTTCGATGAACCCTACGTTCGATACCTCGCCCGTGTGATCCGCGATGCCTTTCAGTTCGGCGAAGTTCCCGTGAAGCTGATGCTGAAAACCAAGGGGGAAACCGCGGCCCGCGGTCAACAGAAACGGGAACCGGACGAAGAAGAAATGATGGAACTCGCCCGGATCGCGGCCCGCGAAGATACGGGAATGGATGGAGAATCGGGCGCGGACGAACCCGAAATTGCTCCGCCACCCCCCAAGCCGAAGAAAAAGCCGACGGCGGTCAGGCCGCCGAAGAAAAAGAAGAAACCGAAATCTGACACTTGGAACGTCTGATGCTGTGGTAGGATAGCGAAAGTTTTAGCTTGGGGATCGTACCCGTGGCGAATTCGAATTGCGAATTGCCCTCTGGCTCTCAGCCCCCATTCTCCGCCATCGATTCCACGATGTTGCTGGACGAATCGGCCCTTGCGCAGAAAAGCGCAGAATTCGGCTTCAACGTTGCCCCATCGGATGCCCCAGATCCGTTGCCCGAGAAGTTTGAACGGTACACCGTTCAATCCGTCCTCGCCCGCGGCGGCATGGGCATCATCTACCGCTGTTTCGATCCCGTGTACGAACGCGAAATCGCCATGAAGGCGCTGCTCCCCGAGCACGCGGAGAAGCCGGAGTTCTTGCGGCGTTTCCGTGCCGAAGTGCAAATTACGTCCCACCTCGAACACCCCGGCATCGTTCCGGTGTACGAAAAAGGTGTGCTCGAGGATGGTCGACCGTACTTCACCATGCGCGTGATCCACGGCGAATCCTTGGATAAATTGATCGCCACGGCAGAACGGCCACGATTGCTCCGCATCTTCGGCCGAGTTTGCCAAACCCTCGCCTACGCCCACGCCCGCGGCGTGATCCACCGCGATCTCAAGCCCGATAACATTTTGACCGGCCAATACGGAATCATGAAGGTGATCGATTGGGGCGTTGCGAAAATTCTCCCCGGTAGCCCATTGGCCCGGTTCGCCGATGGCATTTCGGAAACAATCTCGGAACTGGCCATCGCGGAAGCCGAAACTCCGAGAGGAACTTTGCACGGGTTCGTCGTCGGCACGCCCGCATACCTTTCCCCCGAGCAAGCGTGCGGGGATGTCGAACGCGTCGATGCCCGTGCAGATGTCTTCGGCTTGGGGGCGATCCTCTGCGCGATCCTCACCGGCAAGCCTCCGTACTCCAGTAATAACGCAACAGAAAATCTCTCGAAGGCCCGCAAAGCCAAGCTCGCCGATGCCACGTTGCGTTTGCAGCGGTGCGGTGCGGAAATTTCCCTAACGGCCTTGGCGCTGCGATGCCTCGCACCGAATCCCGAGGATCGCCCCCCCAATGCCGAGGTGCTCGCCGCGGAGTTCAACGCGTATTTGGAATCCGACCTGCGGCGGGCGGAACGCGACCTCGTGCGATTCTTCGAGTTGTCCGTGGATATGTTCTGCATCGCCGGGATCGATGGATTCTTCAAACGGGTGAACCCGAACTTCACGCTGATCCTCGGTTACGATACCGCCGACTTACTCTCGATGCCGTTCATGGAATTCGTGCATCCCGAGGATCGTGCGAAGACCGAGGAAGTGATGGGCGATCTCACGGTCGGGACAAAAGTTTCGGGCTTCCGCAACCGCTACCGCGATGCCCGCGGCCAATACCACCTCGTGGAATGGACTGCCCGCGCCGCCACCGACGACGGCCTCATCTTCGCCGTCGCCCGGCACTTGGGGTTCGCGACGGATTGACGTGGAGTAAGGCGAACGGCAGTTCTTAGTTTACCCTCTCCCCTTGAGGGGAGAGGGTGTCAATCCAATCCCCGCTCGCCTATCACCTCACCGGCACATGCACCACCAATTCCATAAAATGGCACTTCAGTCCCTTTCCCCGAGGTTGAAATGCCCCGCGTTTTCATCTGCGATAAGCTCGAACAAGCCGGTGTGGATCTTTTGCAAGCCGCCGGGATCGAAGTCGATAACCGGCCCGGATTGAAGGGGGCCGAACTCCTCGCGGCAGTACAAGCCTGCGACGCGCTGATCGTGCGCTCGGCCACGAAGTTCACGGCGGAACTGCTGGAGAACGCGGGCAAGCTGAAGGCCATCGCCCGCGCCGGTGTCGGCGTGGATAACATCGACGTGCCGACCGCCACGCGCAAGGGCATCGTGGTGATGAACACGCCCGGTGGCAACACCGTGAGCGCCGCCGAACACACCATCGCATTATTGCTCAGCGTCGCCCGGCACGTGCCCGCCGCGGATGCCACAATGAAGGCCGGCAAGTGGGATCGCAACAAGTATGTGGGCACGCAGCTCACCGGCAAGATCCTCGGCGTGATCGGCCTCGGCCGTATCGGTCGTGAAGTCGCCCAGCGGGCCACCGGGATCGGAATGCAGGTGTTAGCCTTCGATCCGTTCGTCACGCCGGAGAAGGTGGCGGAACTCGGCTACAAGCCCGCGCAGAGCGTCGCCGAGATGCTGCCCGCCGTGGACTTCCTCACCGTCCACGTGCCGATGACCGAAGAAACCAAGGCGCTGATCGGCGCCAAAGAACTTGCCAGCATGAAGAAGACGGCCCGCGTGTTGAACGTGGCCCGTGGCGGCATCATCGATGAAACGGCCCTCGCCGAAGCTCTGACGAATGGCACCATCGCTGGGGCCGGCATCGACGTCTTCAGCACCGAACCTCCGCCCGCCGACCTCGCATTGTTGAAAGCTCCGAACGTGGTGCTCACGCCGCACCTCGGAGCCAGCACCTTCGAGGCCCAAGAAAACGTGGCCGTGGAAGCGGCGGAACTCCTGCGGGATTACCTGTTGAAGGGCGTGATCGCCAACAGCGTGAACATGGCTTCGATGGATCGTGCGGAACTCGACGCCCTCAAGCATTACGTCGAACTCGCCCGACGCCTCGGCATCCTGCATTCGCAGATGGCCCAAGGGCAGATCCGCAAGGCCACGCTCACGTACAAGGGCGAATTGGCCGGGAAGAAGACTAAACTGCTCACCGCCGCGTTCACCGTGGGATTGTTGGAAAGCCGTTTGAGCCAAGGCGTGAACTTGGTGAACGCGGAACTCGTGGCCCGCGAACGCGGCATCGAGATCGTGGAAGCCGCCAGCTCCAAGAAGGGGGATTTCGCTTCGCTCGTGCAAGCCGAAGTGGAAACGGAGAAGAAGACGTACTCCGCCAGCGCCACGCTCTTCGGGGACCAGTATGCCCGGCTAGTGCAACTGGGGAACTACCGCCTCGAAAGCTACCTCGATGGTACGCTCTTCGTGTTCACCCACAAGGATATGCCGGGATTGATCGGCTTCGTCGGCACCATCTTCGGCAAGCACAACACGAACATCGCCGCGATGACCGTCGGCCGCGCCGGCAACCAACCGGGGGGCGAAGCCATCGGCGTGCTCAACCTAGATAGCGTTCCGCCCGAAGAAGCGCTCAACGAAGTGACCGCCAACCCACTGGTGACGAGTGTGAGCGTGGTGAAGCTGCCCGCCGCGGGCGAACTCCCGGCTTGGCTACGGTAACGCCGCTGCGCTTCTTGCAACCCGCAGCTCATTCATTCTTCGATTGCGCTCGGCAGAAGTTCCGCCACCGCGACGGTCGATGCGGGGGCCGCAAGCGGGGCGATTGTGTCGGCTTCGTTCAGAATCTCATGCGAGCCGTACTCTGCATTTTGCGGGTCGCGGAAAACGTGGAGTTGGCGGTTATCCACGTCCAGCACCCAATAGTCGGGCACCCCGGCCGTGGCGTAAAGTTCCGCTTT
>JBBQWA010000054.1:0-17487 GCA_038211045.1 Gemmatales bacterium | reverse complement strand
GATGCGTTCGACGTGTTGCTCGCCGACCTTCTGCGAACCCGCCCGGCGGGTGTGGTGGTGTACCGCCCCGTATATTTCCGGCGTTTCCGCTAGCACGCTCGTGCCCCCCTGCTGGACGATCAAATCGGAAGCGACTCCTAGAGCGGGGTTGGCCGTGATGCCACTGTTACCGTCGGATCCGCCGCAGTTGGTGCCGAGGAGGATATGTTTGGCGGGAAGTTGAACCCGCTTGATGTCGTTCACCTTCGGCAGCATCTCGATCACTTGCTTCACACCGAGTTCGACCGTCTTGCCAATGCCGCCGCTGTCTTGGATCGTGAGCACGGGTGGGGCTTTCTTGCCGCCGCCGAGGGAAAGCAGGCCGAGTTTTTCCCCTTCGATCAAGTGCGTGGCTTGGGCGATTTCGCAACCGAGGCCGATGAGCAGATACGCGGAAACGTTCGGATGGTTGGCGAACCCCGCCAACACGCGGTCGAGTTGCTTGTGATCCGGCCCGTCGTACTGAAGGCCGCAGCCTTGTTTGTGAACGATGGAGATTACGCCGTCCACGTTCGGGAAGTCCTTGAGCACGCCCATCGCGTTGATCCGCTCCGTCACATACTTGCTGGTCGTGGCGGAGCAATTGACCGTGCTGATAACCGCGAGGTAGTTGCGGGTGCCATAGCGTTGGTACGCGGCCTTGTCGGCGCCGCGGTCGTAACCCATGAAGGTGCGGTACTCGTCGGGCACCGGCATCGGTTGGGGAAGGTCGGCGCAGAACGCGTAATCGCGTTCCATCATCTTCACCTTCACATTGTGAACGTGGGCGTGTTCGCCGAGGCCGATCGGTTGGCTGGCGAAGCCGATCACTTGGCCGAACTTCAGCACGGCATCGCCTTCCTTGATCGGCGTCACCGCGAATTTGTGCCCCAGTTTGATTGTGGCCGGAATCGGCACCGTGCCGCCTTCGTAGCTCAAGCTCGCGCCGGCCGGAATCGGCTTCGCGGCCACGGCGATGTTGTCTTGCGGGCGCAGATGAACGGCGTATTGGGTGAGGGGAACGGTCGGCATGGGAGGTTTCCATTTTCGGTGGCGGAGGTCGCTTCCTATTCAAGATAGCGTTTTCCCGGCCCGTACAAACCTCGGCCGCCCCACCTTATTCCCAACTTAACGGACGCAACGGTTGCCCCACCGGCTCGGAATTCCGATTCGACTGAACACCCCATTGCGGCAGAGCGTTCGAACGCTATACTCCCTTGACTATTGCAAAACGCGGGCCGGGCCTCTCCCGGCGGAAAGGTGGCGATGGAAAAGGGGATGTGCTACGGAACGATTGCCATCGCCGCGATCATGCTGCTGGTATTCCTCATGGATCTCTTCGCGGGCATACCGTTCGGGGGCAGTGCGAAGGATAGTCCATTCACATTTATCGATGTGTTCGGCGTGCTGGCCAGCCTCGTCGTTGGCTACTTGGGTGTCAACGCCCTGCGGGATGTGAAGTAGCATCGCATGTTCGATTTCCTATTAGATTTAGTCTGGTATGCGTTCGACATTCCACTTTAAACCGGTAAGTTGCTCGTCTTCGTATTCACGTTCGGCCATGTGAAGTGCGAAGACAATGCGGCATATGCGATCGGTTGGAGCTTTTGGATCCTCGCGTTCATTGCGGCGATCATTCTCGCGATCAAGCATTGATTAGCCACCGATAACCATCTGATCGAGCGGGCGACAGTGAATTGTGTACGGCGTAGCAAACGCCAAGATCTGATTCGTCATTCCCGCGTAGGGGGGAATCCAGAACCCGAAACCCAATTCAAAACTGCCCCGGAGGGGCCAGCGTTCCCAGCCCAGGGCGGAAGCCCTGGGTTAATGGGGCTTTTGGTTTTCCACCCCGAAGGGGTCGGCTTCAGGTTGGCCGGCCCCTTCGGGGCGGTAATCATTGCGACAAGTTACCCAGGGCTTCCGCCCTGGGCTGTGCAAGGCGGCCCCTTCGGGGCAAATACTACCCGAGAGGAAAGCGGGTTCACGTTGTGTCTCTCGGCGATTGCGTGTCGTGGGCTTGAATCCATTGAATGTCGTGCCGCCGAATTCGGCTCGACCCAACCTACGGCTAGATTACGCCGCGGCCTTCACAACGGCTTCGATCAAACCGTCCGAAGTGAATACCGTGGCCACGGTGTGGACTGGGCAGCCGTATTCCTCAATGGCCTTGGCCGTCTCGGGGCTGATCGCGATCAATTTCAACTCGCCGCGCAACACTCGGCCTTTCAAAGTTTCATCGAAATGTTTCAATAATCCCCGGGCGATGTTGGAACTGCTGAGCGTGACGAATTCGATTTCCCCACGCCGCAGTGCCCCGAACACCTCGCCGTTGGCATCCACGGCATCGACCTGTTCGTACGCCGTGACTTGGGAGACCGTGGCCACCTTCGCCAATTCGATATTCAAAAGCTCGCGCCCGCGATTTGCCCGGGCCAACAACACTCGCTGACCGCGTACGCGGTCTTTCAATTCCTCAGCTAAACCTTCGGACGAAAATTCCGATGGAACCGCGTCGGCGATTAAATGGAATCGTTTCAACGCCTCGGCCGTTTTCGCACCGATGGCGGCAAGCTTCACGTTGCCCAGATCGCGGAGATCCCGGCCGAGCGCAAAGAGCCTCGCCAAAAAATGTTCTACGCCGTTGGCACTCGTGAACACGAGCCAATCCCAATTCCCGTTCCGCACTTGTTCCAACGCGGCATCGAGCGGGGCGAAATCGCTGACATCACGGATCGCCACGAGCGGCAGGGCAAAGGGAACCGCACCGAGGGTCTCGAGCTTGCGGATCATCCCCTCCGCTTGGTGCCTCGGCCGCGTGACCAGCACCCGACGGCCGAATAGCGGCGCCTTCTCGAACCACGATTTCGGTTGCCGATGACCTACGGCTTCGCCGATGAGGATCAACCCCGGCGCTTCCAACCCGGCGGCACGCCGGGCCACTTCCAATTCTTCCAACCGGGATGTGATCGTTCGCATCTCTCCCAAGGATGCCCGTTCGACGATCGCACAGGGAGTATCGGGATCTTTACCGTGCTTCAGCAACTCGGCCACGATCACCGGCAGTCGGGCGATGCCCATGTAAATGGCCAACGTTCCGGGGAACTTGGCGAGTGCGGCCCAATCGAGTTTGTTGCCCGGTTTCTGGGGCAACTCGTGCCCGGTCACGAACGCCACGGCGCTGGTGTGTCCGCGGTGCGTGAGGGGAAGATCGAGGTACGCCGCCGCGGCTAACGCTGCGGTGACACCCGGTACGATCTCGTAATGCACGCCCTCGGCCCGCATGGCCTCGGCTTCTTCGCCGCCGCGGCCGAAGATCAGCGGATCGCCCCCCTTCAACCGCACCACGCACTTCCCGGCCTTCGCGGCTTCCGCCAACTTGGCGTAGATGTGCGGGTACTTATCCGGGTGCAACCCCGGCAGATCGCGTACGCAGATCAGTTCCGCCTGCGGATGGGCGAAATCGAGAAGCCGCTTAGGAACGAGCTGATCGTATACGACGAGATCGGCGGCGCCGAGCAACTCGGCACCCCGCACCGTCATTAACCCCGGCGCTCCGGGGCCGGCACCCACGAGGTACACGCACGCCATCAGACGGCCACCTGATCGTCGGGTGCCTCGTCCGCTTCCATCTTGGCCCAAGTGGGAGGAACGAAATGGCACACGGCGATGCCCAAACCGTACAGGCCGAACATCGGCACGAACAGGTACAGCATCGTCACCACGTCGGGCGTCGGGGTGAGCACCGCAGAAAGGATTGCCAAGACAAACAGGGCACCGCGCCAACGTTTGATGTAATCCTGCGCCGAGAACATGCCCAACCGGTTGAGGAAGAACATCACCAGCGGCGTTTGGAACGAGAGGCCGAACACGAGCGGCAGCATGATGGCGAAGCCGAGCCATTCGTTCAAACGCAGATCCGGGTCGAGGTCAATGTAGCTGTTAAAGCCGAGGAGCGCTTTCACCGCCCCCGGCAGCACGATGAACTGGCAGAGAAGAATGCCACTCAGAAATAGGATCACGCTGAACGGCAGGTACAAGTGCACATGTTTTCTCTCATGCGGGTACAAACCCGCTCCGATGAACATCCACAACTGGTAAAAGATCCACGGGCTGGCGAGCACAAAACCGCAGAGCAGTGACACCTTGAAGTACACCATGAACGCTTCGGTCGCGCTCAGCGTGGTGAGGTAGCGGCGGGCTTCGAGCAGGCTTTCCCCTTCCCCCCCGAGCGCGCTGAAGTAAACCGGGAACACGCGGGCCTTTTGGAACACGATTTCTTTTTGATCCGGGTCGCGCAGCTTGATGTCGAAGGCATCGACGAACTCCTTCGTGCCCAGAATGATGGGCATCTCCTGCGTGGCCCCGCGCAGGATTGCCTTCTCCTCCGAATTCAAACCGGAGATATCCCCGCCGTTGGCGGCCAGTTTCTCCCGCACCCGTTGGACTGCCTCCGGATCGCTCTCCGCCATGTTGGCGAGCCGTTCTTTCGCCGCCTTGTTGCGGCGGTCGTAGAAGTTCCGCGCCTGGTCCTCGACCGGGGCGGTGATCACGCGCATCATCGGTCTGCCGATGCCGAGGTTGGGCCGGTTCAACTGATCGCCGACGCTATCGAGGACGAAGCCGATGATCAGGAAGAAAAGCAGGCCGTAGATCGCCTTCAACAACCGACTGCGGAGTTCTTCGATGTGGTCGCCGAACGACATCCGCGTTTGATCGAAAATGTCGTCCGGATAATCGTTGTTGCGGGGCATGGGGCACCTTCGCAGGCAGTGGGGAAACCAACCTCCCGGCGAAGGTGCCCGGTTGGATGGCGAATTCAACAGTGTGGAGTTGGCATTCTAGTATCGTGTGCGAAGTTTCTCAAGGAATACGATTCGGAATGCCTCGTTCGGCAGAGTGGTTCCATGGAACCGGAAATCTGTGCCGGAAATACCGCGTCGGCGAGAGTTTTGCTTATTACAGGCTGGGTTCACAGCGATGGGGGCCCGATCGCTCGCCGATAATGTTGATGCGGCATGTGCCGCAGGAGAAAAGCCATGGCGAAGAACGGAATTCTCGGGTTGGCACTGCTGGCCTACTGTTTCACCACCGTGGGTTGCAGCTCGTACGATGGCCCGCGGTCGGCCCGGAATAAACCGAAGCCCGACCTGCCCGGATACAGCATTGATGAACAGAAACGCCGGGCCTACGATAAATATCCCGCCTTGCCGCAGGATGATCGTTCCGCAGGCCCGTCCCTACAAATTGACCGGCCCAGCCCCATCGGCCGGTGAACGATCGGGGCCGGAAGCGTGAGCGACGGGGACTTATCCGTCGCTCACCCTTCCGGCTCCGAAAAACTTTACTTCGCGGCCGGAATTTCCAACGCGGGTAATCCTTCGCCCACTCGTACGCTCACCGTTTCCGGTTTCGCAATTACCGGCGTCGCCGGAACCACCGCTTGGGGCATCATCGGCGGCGGGGGCGGAGTCGGCCGTGCCATCGGTGCCGTGTCCGGATTTACAATCGGTTCCATTTTCCCCGGTAATTGGATCGGCATCGACGGAGCCACCGGTACGTTCGCACTCGCGGGGATGATTAACGGCGCCGCGGGCATGATCGCGCCCGCTTGAGCAACCGCCGGCATCGCTTGGGGTGCAACCGCATACTGTGGTTTGTCCGTCGCTTTTGCCGCTGGCCTGCCCATCGCCAGCTCCATGCTCCTCTTCAAATCGGGGATGCCACGCTTATCGCCGATCCCGTTCTTGGTCGAATTCGCACGGGCGATCCCGCCGCCGACGCCCGGTTGATTCTCCACTTCGAACGCCACCACTTGATCGGGCGTGTGAATACTCGTTCCGCCGATCTTCTGAATGTACTTCACTTGGAGGCGCACTTTCGTCACGTCCGACCAATCCTGCGGCCAAGGGAGGAATAGCAACGTGCAATCCATGCCCCGTTCGTCTTTCGAGCGCAACTTCTTGAGCGTGACCGGGTCGAAGTGCCACATCGAAGGCGTCTTCGCCGATTGCTCCGCCGTCCGCAGCGTTTCATCGTAGGCCATGATCTGCAAGTCGCCGTCGGCCCGCGTCGGCAAGCCATCGGCGGCATAGAGGTTCATCACGCCAGTAATGCCCGCCCCCTGCACGCCATCGCGCGTCGGATCGGGGAGGTATGCGATCTGTTTCTTCCACATGCACCCCATGTCCGTGGCGGGTTCGGCGACGGCCGTGAACAGGCTTTCGCTGACTTCCGTCGTGAGCTTGCGGGTCGTGTGGCAACCGAGCGCGAGGGTCGGCGCCGCGGCGCAAACGACCCCCAAACCGAGCCGACTCAGCGTTTGTCGAAGACCCATGATGCTTGGCCCTCCTTGGCCTTATTGGTTGAAGGTGCGAGAGCCCCCGGCGTCTTGCCGGGGAGTTGGCTCACGGGTGTGGATGTCGAATTCCAACCGGTGTTGTTGGCGGTGGGCATTGCGGGTGTCGCTTGGCCGGCGGGAGCGTTCGGGAACGCGCCCGGCAGCGGCAAGTTCGAGGGCGTTGCCCCCGGTGGATCGAACAGCGGATTCGTCTTTTTGGCTTCCGGCGAAGGCGGTGCCGGTGCCGGGATCGGTGTAGGAAAAGGAACAGGAACAGGAACGGGAATCGGTTGACCTTCGATCCCGCTTCCCGGTGCGGGGATCACTCCCGGCGGGCAATAGCCCGCTTGGCCATTCCGACCACTCGAGAGCACATCCATCCCGTGCCCGTGGATGCAATCCACATCCTTCAAGCTCCAACTCATCTTGCGGGCTTCCTCGCCCACGAGCCGCTGCATGTCCGCTTCGTTGCGCACAATGTGCGGGGTCATAATGAAGATCAGTTCCCGACGAGTTTGCTGCTGGGTTCGGTAGCGGAATAGGCTCCCGACATACGGGAGATCGCCGAGGATCGGCACCTTGTTTTCGTTCTTCTGATCGGTCTTGCGGATCAACCCGCCGAGCACGATCGTTTCGCCGTCGTTGGCGAGCACCGTCGTTTCGACCGTCTGCGTATCGATCACCGGTTGGAGCGCCCCGTTCACCAGCACCGGTTGGCCCGGCTGCGAGATGTTCGGTTCGATCCGCATCAGAATCCGGCCATCCGGGCTGATCCGCGGCGTCACCCGCAGCACAATCCCGATGTTCACGTAGTTGATGTCTGTTTGTGCAAGCCCTCCCGCAGCAATTGTCGTCGCCCCTGGCAGGGGGAAGTTCTGGCCGACTTGGAAGAAGCCGGTTTGATTATCCGTGAGCAGCAATTGCGGCCGGGAAAGCACGTCGAGCCGACCTTGCGTTTTCAACGCCCGTACGAGCAGCGTGAAGGTATCGTTGGACGCCGAGAAGACAAACCCGCCGACGCCCGCAGTACCGGCTCGGCCCACGCCGAGGTTGCCCAATCCTTGGAATCCGACGACACCGGCGTTCGTAGTGTTGAAGTTCGGCAACGGCGCCGTTGTATTGAAATTGAAACCGGGGTTGGTCGCGGTAAGTGTAGTCCCGGTGCCCGAGGCTATGGAGCTGCGGCCGAATAATACGTTGCTTTGGAGTCCGACTTCGACCCCGAATTCTTCGTTGTTGGTCAACTGGACGTCGGCGATCAGCACCTGCACGAACACCTGCGGTGGCGTGGCATCCACCCGTTCGATCAAGTGCATGATCTTGCTGAACAGTTGCGGCGTGGCACTCACGAGGATCGTGTTGCTCACCGGTTCGGCCTGCATGGCGAACTGCCGTTGCAATGTTTGGAACGTTGTGGTCGCGGTGTACTGCGCGTTGACGATGTTCGCTTCGCTGGTGAGGAACGTTTGCACAGCCACTACCACGTCGGCCGCCGCGGCGTTGCGGAGCTTGTAAACTTCGGTCATGTACTGCGGCGCTTCGGTATCTTCCAACCGGCCGATCACCACCCGGATCAAGTCGAGATCGTTCTGGCTGCCCGCGACCACGAGGGTATTCGTGCGCGGGTCGGCCGTCAGCCGCAGATCGATGAGGCTGGCCCCGTCCGAGGGGTTGCCGGTGAGCGTGAGCAACGGCCGCGTCGTGCCTTGGGTGGTTTGCGTTCCACCGAGGCCGCCACCCAAGCCGCCACCGGCCCCCGTTCGGCTGACGCCGCTGAAGAGGTTGATGATGAGTTGCTGCACGACTTGGGCATCGGCCTTCTTCAACTGGAAGACGTTGACGAACGCCTTCGCGGCGGCCACGCCGTCGAGTTCCTTGATGAGCGATTCCAGTAGCTTCATCGTCTTATCGGGGGCGGTGACCACGAGGGCGTTGATCCGCGCATCCGAGACGATGTGAACGTCTTCGAGAAGCCCCGATTCGAAGCTGCCGGAGGCGCCGTTGTGCCGAAGCCCGACGAACTTGGTGGTGAGCCCGGTGTTGCCACCGGTGAGCGTACGGTTGGCTCCGCCGAGTGCTCCGCCGCCGAGGGCGTTACCCCCGGTAGCCCCGCCGAGGCCGCCGCTGGCACCCAAACCGGGTTGCTGGGCACCGCCGAGGCCACCCGCCCCCCCGGTCGGCAAGCCGCCGGCGGTGTTGGCGATTTGCGGGTTGACGATGTTCGCCAACAGCGTTTGGATGAGCACCTGCGCGAGATCGTCCGAGAAGGCGTTCCTCAGGCGGATGATCTTCACATCGCTCACGCTGAGATTCTTACTGGTATCCCACAAATCGATCAACTCGCGGATATCGGCTTGATCCGCCGGGCTGGCCTGCACGTACACCGTGTTGTTCGGGATGTCGTACGTGATCCGGATCGAGTTCTGGGCGAGAGTTTCGAAAACGTAACGCTGGTTGAAGAAGTTTTGCAACTGCGTGGCCACGTTCTGGGCGGCGGCCCGCTTCAACGGGTAGGCCATCGGCTTCAATTGAATGCCGTTCGGCACGTCGAGCTTTTCGATCTCCTTGATGATGTCGTCTTCGCGGGACTTGGGCACCCCCAAGAGGATCGAGTTCAATCGCGGGAGTGCGAACAGGAGCAGCGAGCCTTGTTGTTGGTTCTGCCCCCCGATACCGATGCCGCCTTGGCCGCCCAACCCCGGAACGGAGAACGTAGTGGCCCCGGTACCGAAGTTCAGGGTTCGGAACACCTGCGTCAATTCGTTGGTGACGTTCGTCGCATCTTGGAATTTCATCGGGATGATGCGGATGTTGATCTCGGCCGTCTTGGTGACTTGGCCTTGGAACGCGGCGATGATCGCTTTGATCGCATCGACTTCCGCTCGGGTTTTACCGCGGACGATCACGCCGCCAAGCGATTCGAGCGGGATAATTTGAACGTCGGCACTCGGCGAAGAGAAGCCCGTGCCCAACTCCGGCGGCTTCACTGGCAGCGGCATCGGCGGTGGCATGATCGGCGGATTCTCGCCGGGCTGTTCCGCTTGCAGGAACTTCACTTGTTGAACTTTTGCACGCGGTGCGGGTTCCGCGTAAGCGCGGCGCACCTTCTCGGCGAACAACTCGTAGAGTGCCGAGCGGTCGTTCTTTGTGAGATTGAGATTTCCTTCGAGTTGGTCGATTTCGGGGTCGAACAGCATTCCGAAGGCCGAAGGGGCATCCATGTCCCGGTCGTCAAAATTTCGGCGCCCTCCGTCACCGTCGAGCATTGCCTGTCTGCCACCTCCGCCGGTGCCGCGGGTTCCACCGGTTGTCCCGCCTCCGCGAGTTCCTCCTCCGGTGTTCCCTCCTCCGCCACGGGTTCCGCCGGTTCCGGTTCCGAAGCCCCCGGCACCACCGCCGCCCGTCGGACGGTTGAATCCGCCGCCCAAGGGAGTCCCGAGGCCACCGCCGCCGAAGTTTCCTCCGCCGAAGTTTCCTCCGCCGAAGCCGCCTTGGTTGCCGCCGAAGTTTCCTCCGCCGAAGCCACCTTGGTTCCCACCGCCGCCGCGTTGGTTGGTATTCGTTACGGGCGGCCGACCGGCCAACGCATCGATCGCCTGAGCGACCTGTGTGGCGCTCATGCCTTTCACTTGGATGAAATCGACGACCTCGGCACTATCCTTGGCCGCTTTGTCGAGTTCCAACACCAGTTTGTTGATTTCTTGGAACATGCCCTCGGTGCAGTTCACGATCAACTTGTTCGTGTTGTCTTCGTACTCCACCGTGAGCGCGACGTTCGACGCGCCTTGTTGTTGCGGTTGCGGCCCGAATGGGAACGCCGCCTGTTGCGGACGTTGGCTCGACGCCGTGCGGCCCGAAGCATTCGCATAGACGTTCCGCACCAGCGGTGCGAGTTCGGAGGCCTTGGCGTACGTCAACTGAATCATGTGTGGGCGGGACACGCCCCCTTCCGGTGGCTCGTCGTTATCAATCGCACGGGACAGCAAGTCGCGAATCGTGAGCATGTCCAACTTGGATGCTTTCACCACGATCAGCGAGTTCGAACTTTTCTCGGCGACCACGCGGACGCGGCCGGCGGAAGGATTCGCCGGGGCGCTGGAGCCGCCGGTCAAACTCGAAAGGAAGTTCAACGGGTTCAAGCTGGCGAGGGCACCGCCGCCACCGCCCCCTTGACCGCGACCTCCGCCGCCCGCAGCACCCCCGCTTTGCTGCGGCGGGCCATTGAACACTTCGTTAATGACTGCCGCGGCTTCCACGGCGGAAGCGTTCTTGAGCTTCAATACTGTGTATTGTTCGAGGCCGGTGGTATCGGTCGCGCTCTTCGTGTAGAGCCGCACGATCTCATAGGCGAGTTGCACCGCTTTGGGATCATCGCCGGTGATCACGATCTGATCGCCGACGACGGTGATGTTCACCGCCGGTTTTTCCTGCGGATCGACGAGCTGCGCCGACACCTGGCGAATGTTCGGCATTCCTTGCGGAGCCTGAGACATCGGCGAACCGGGTGCCTGAATGCGGGGCGGATTCATCGGCCGGGGTTCTTCGCTCGGCTGCTTCTTGCCGCCGCCGACGCCGGTACCGTTTACCGTAGTCTTGTGGCCGAGTTGATTCATCATGCGGGCGATCTCTTCGGCGAGCACACCGGCGTTCGCCTTGTCGATCGGAATCACCCGCATCCTCTCATTCGCCAGGCCGACGGATCCGCCGTCCGGATCGCTCTTGATGATCCGCTTGGCTTCTTCGATGTCTTCAGGCGTGCCCCGCATCCAGATAGAATTGTTCTCGGTGCGGGCCTCCGCGATCAACCCCTTTGCTCCCAGAACCTTGCTGATCGTCGCGGCCATCTTGGTGGCATCGCCGCCGTTGAGGATCACGGTTTCCGCGATCACATTCGGCTTCGCGTCCATCGGCATCTTGAAGTAGTTTTCGATGTCGAGGTGATCGGCCGGGAAGCCGTACACTTGCACTTGCGAAGAACCCACGGCGAAGAGCCGAATGCCGGAACCTTTGAATTCGGGAATCGTCATCACATCTTTGGCGAGCGCTTCCGCGGTGCCCGGCGTGACGCTGTAGGTTTTCCAAAGTTCGCTACCGCCGATGGCGCGGGGCTTATCGCCTTTATCGATGTTCTTGATGAGTTCGCGTGCCGCCACGACCTTATCCGCCGGGCCGGTGAGCCGCACGGTGTTCGAGGCGTTATCGACGCTGATCTGCACGCTACGGAAGCGGCGTTCTTGCGTTTTTGTATCCTTGGAACTCGAGCTTGAAGGCGGAGACCCCCAACTGCCTCCGCCCCACTGGCTGCCGCCCCACTGGCTGTAAGGTTGTTGCTGGAGGTTCGTCGTGCTGTTGGTGGTTGTGTTGGCGTCTACGAGGAGCGCCCGGAGTTGTTCCCCGGCCACACTCGCCCGTACAAACTTGCATTGGTGATTGAATTGGTCGGTGATGTCGCGTTCGAGAGTCCCGATGTAATGCTGGATGTTGCGGATATTCTTGGCTTTGTCCAAGATGATAACTTGATTGGCGCCGAACGCGCTCGCGGTGCCGAAGCTGCTGAGCAGCTTCTTCATCTGCGGGGCGATGTCCTCCGCAACCACGGTGGTGAGGGGCAGGATCACTTGCACCACTTCCGTATCGCCGCGGCCCGGCAGTTCATCGACCGTGATCGATTGCACGAGTTCCGGCGGCAACCGTTCATCGGCCGGGTGGACGAGGAACGTCTGCGACCGGCGGATGATCACCATCTTCTTCTGGGCGAGCGCTTCGTTCAGCAGGTCGAGTACCTGCGGCAGCGTATACTTGCGATCCGAACGGATCGTAAGCGTTCCCGGCGGCTTGACCGTATCGATATAAGTGAGGCCGCTCTCTTTCGAGAACCAATCGAACACGGCGGGCCAAGGCTCTTCCTTGAACGAGACCCCGTATTCCTTCTCGGGCTTCGTCGCCCCGGCGGTCATGGGTTTCATCGGTTCTTGGGCGCGGGGTACTTGGGCTTCCGCTCCCGAGGCATACGCCGCCACGGCCACCACCGGCAACCAACGCCGCAGTGTGCACCAAGTGTATATGGAATTCCAAACGCCGATACGGCCTTGAAGCGGTTGCATACGATCCCCCCAGAAACCGGCCGCGCTGTGATTCGGATTCCCCCGGGAACCGTTTGAACCGGTTCCCATCCGATGGCGCGGGCGGCGATATCGCTTTGAGTAGCGGCGGGTGTAATAACTCTAGATTACACCCGCGCCAATCGAATTGTTGCGTTGTCGGTAATTTTTAATCTCTGCAAGGCCAATTCCAAACCGCCGGGGTTGCCACCGCCGCGCCGCAGAATGCCCAGTATGCCGGTATGGGTAAGGATCAGCAAATTCATATCTAACAGCACAAAATCTAAACCAAACACACTGGCGAGCCGGGAGCGTCAGCGACCGGAGGAATTCCATTGGAATGACGATCGCCTCCGGTCGCTCACGCTCCCGGCTCGCCGGGTGGCGTTGCTGGAATAAGTCACTTTCCAGGTTCGATCGCTGGCTTGGAGTCTTTGGCATCGGGGCCTTTTCGATCACCGGTTGTTCCACTTCCGGTTTCTCTTTCACCGGCATCGGAGCGACCTTAACACCTTGGATTCTAGGGATGATCGCATCCGCTTCCGCCTTGGGAATTTCTTTGATCTGCTTGAGTGTTTGACCGAATTCCCACCGGAAGTACCGCTCCACTTTCGGGCCGATGACCACGATACCGCCTAGGATCGCCGCTTTGGGATCCGCCGGGGGCAACGCGGCCGCTGGGGCCTTGCCGAATTTTGGAGCACCTTTAGCGGGAGCTTTGGGCGCTTCCACCAAAGCCGATTCGCGATCCCCGACAATCAGGGCTTTGCCATCGATGCCATACACCCAAAACTTGCGGTTGCCACTCGAGGCCGGGTTGTTGATTTCGAGCCAGTTGGCCGGGGGGTACAGCTTCTCGATCACGCGGCCCTCGCTCTTGATCATGAATTTCTGCCCCTTCGCCAGCAGTTTCTCACCGACCATGGCAACGTCGATTTCGTAGTAACCGTCGGTCGATACGTCGTAGATTCCCGCGAGGCTGTGGCCATCGGACGTTGTGATCAAGTTGTTAAACTTCACGAAGGCACTGAGATCGGGTAGCTTTGGCACCGGCTTTTCAGGTTCTTTTTCCTTCGACTTGGGTGGCGGTTCCGGCTCCGGCACAAAACCGTGGAAGACATCGTGCGTGACTATGTCCGCATAATTCCGCTGCGGCGTGGCCAACACTCGCACATATTCTTGGGGCATGATCCCCCGGGCTACTTCCGCCTGGTTTTCGAGCGAATACAAACCCATACCCCCCATCAAGGCTCCGGTGCCGGTGGGGGCCGCGAACAGGGTTTTCCGCGGCGGTACGCCATCGAGAATCACCGCTTCGATGGCGAGCGTGCAACTGAGATCGGTGCGTTGCTCGGCTTGCCGTTTGTCGAACGCCAAGGAAGCGGTGTTATCGCGTTTGAGGTTAATCTGCGTGATCTGGTGCAGCAAGTTCATCTCGTAAAACTTCTTCAAGAACGTCATGAAGGTGCCGATGTCGATCTTGGAGATCGTGATCGTGTACGCGACTTTGGTGTAGAACGGCTTGTTCTTCGCCATTTGGGGGATGTTTCGCATATCGGGCGGGCGTTCGGCGAACGAGTACCCGATCGGCACCTTCGATTCGCGCAGGATGCGGCGGAGCGCCGAGGAGTATTCCTGTTTGGCGATTTCGAGGTTGGCCGGCAGGCTCCGTTTGTACATCACCGTTTGCAAACGCTTGTTCTGGAATTCCAACGTCGATTTCGAGGTCTCGCGCTCGGCCATGTCGTTCTGAAGATCGCGCAATTGCCGTTTCTTCTCCATCAACGGGGAAACCACGGCCGCCCATGCGCCGTAGAGAACGCCGGCCAAGAGGGCGACGCCGAGTATGCCCGCGAGCAGCTTTTCACGAGAGTTCACGGGGCACCCCCTTCCATCGGCATCGGGTTCTCAATCGGCACCAACTCCTCCTCCGCGGGCACGAGCGGCCCGACGAACGGTTCCGGTTCCACCGCCTCCGGCGGCTTCTCGGGCACCACCACTTTCGGTGGGGGCGGCGGCGGAATCTTCCGCGAAAATTCATTCGGCTTGCGGCGGAACACATCCGCGTTAATCGTGAACTGTTGAACCTTGGAGCTCGACGAACCCACCAAACCGCCCGTCGTGAGGCGTACGTTGCCCAAGCCGGTTTCCTTGTTCAGAACGTCTTTCAACTTCTCCGGCATCGCCGATTCCTCGGCGACCAACAGAATTCGCAGCTGCCCCTTCTTCTCATTCTCGGGCGCGGCCGACTTCAATGGCACGCCCTTTCCCGGTGGTTTCGGGGCCGAACCCGGAGTAGGAGTTTGCGAGGCCAACGGCTTGTTGACGATCGTTTGCACCGCGATGCTCCCATCCACTTCCTGCAAACGCATCTTGTCGATATTCGGGAACTGATCGTTGAGATCGTAGAAGAGATCGATCCACGGGATTTCGCGGTTGGCGAATTCGTCCGCCGCGGCGAGCCGCTTGCTGTTCGATTCCAATGTTTGCAGCTCTTCGTCCAAATCGGTTTTCATCGCGGTGAACTCCGCGATTTGCCGCGTCGTTCGATCGATCATCATTCGGCCGAACACGAACCCGACGCCCAATACCAAGATTAGCAACAGCGCACCGATGAGGGCCTTGGAACGGTACTTACTCGGTTCCGCCTTCGGCGAACGCGGGGCGAGGAAGTTCATGCCGTACTGCAGATTCTCCGCCTTGGCGGAGAGCATGCCGACCGCACCGAAGAAGCGACCCCGCAGCCGTGCCGGTACGCGCTCTAACGGCCCGGCCTCGGCGAGCGGATCGTAGGGCGTTACCGGAATCGGCAACGCCGCTTGCAATCGCCCCGCCCAACCGCCACCGGGGACATCCCCTTCGCAATAGACCATCGCTCGGATCGGCGCTTCCGGATGCTGGGCCGCGTACGAAGCTAAGCTACGTTTCACTTCCCCCAAAAACGCGGCTTCGGAACCCAAGCTCATGCTGGAAATCGTGCGGCTGAAAAGGAGGTGCTTGCCTTGGACGACGCAGAATTCGCCCCCTTTGTTCCACACCGAAAGTTGGGCGAGCACGGGGTTCGGCTCTTCGGGTGCAGGGATGGCCCCCTTGGCCAAGGCGTAGTGCAACCCGGCCACCGCCGCGTAGGGCCGTGGCACGATGGCCTGCAATTTCAGCCCCGCCGCTTCGCACATCAGCTTGGCCGCGTTGGCCAAATCTTTGCGGATGAATGCCACCGTAGCTTTCCGCGTCGCCTCGCCGGGGGGGTTGGCGGCCGGGGCGTAATCCATCACCATGTCGTCCGGGGCGTCCGTCAGTTCCTTCTGCGCTTGGAACCGGACGAGCGCGGGTTCCTGCTCGACCGGCCCCGGCGGGTACTTCACATCCTTCAGCACGATGCGATCGCGCCCGATGCCCAATAGCAGCGTGGCGGGTGCGATCTTCGCTTCTTGCAACAAAGCTTTGAGTTTCAAACCGAGGATGGCGGCGTTGTCCGCGGTCAACGGCGGGAGCGCATCGGTGTGCGCGAACGCCGATTCGATGGCGATGCCACCCGACCCGGCGTTCGCCGCGACGGCGAAGAACCCGGAGTTGTCCCATTCAATCGCGAGGAAACGAGCCATACCTGAAAATCCCGAATGTTATCTGAAAGCGAGGGGACGGTGTCCCTCTGCATTTATCGGAGCCGGAAGCATCAGCGACGGTGAAGGTGCCCGTTGCTGATGCTTCCGGCTCCGAAGTTTACCTCGGCAAATTCGAGAAGCCGCGGCCCAGTTCCGAGAGTTCGCGGAAGTACAAGATCCGCGGCAACCCTTGGGCCGTATCGATCACCGCTTCGACGCGGGACACCGGGCCGCCTTGGCCGAAGTAGCCGACCGAATGCACGCGGAACGTACTCGACTTCCCGGAGATGTACCGTTCGATCCCGCGGAACTTCGTCGGGCTGAGGTTGGCCGCGGTCACGAGCCAAGCCCCCGAGAGCGTTTCCGGGTCGCTCGGCGTCAAGCCGCTGCGGGCATTCACGATGGCGGTCACGTCGTCCGAGGTCAGCCCCGGTAAGCAAGCGAGGACTTCGGCCGGGGCCGTGTTCACGTTCACCCGAGGGGTGAGTTCGTAATTGGCACTGGTGGTACAGTGATCCAAGAGCAACGGGAACACTTGATCGAGCGTATCGGGATCGTTGAGCGGACACACGAGTACCGGCGTGATCGGCGTTGAGGGCGGCCGGCCCGGCGGGCTGGGCGGCGAGGGCAACGGTTGCAAAGCCATTTGCGTATTGAAAATCGTGAGTACCGAACTCAAACGCCGCGTACCTTGGGCTTGGGCATCCACCAACTTTTGAACGATGCCGCGAATCGCTGCGGGGGGGGCTTCGATTTGGCTCGACGTCAGCGGCGCGGCGGTACGGGCTTTGTTCGAGGCCCGTTGGTAGACGATGTAATCCGAAAGTTCCTGCCCGATCAGCGGCGTGAGTTCGTTCGAGAGCGTGGCGAGATCGGCCATGTTCAGGTTGATGCGGGGCAAACCACCGGAATCGATGTTCAACTCCCGCCCGTAGCAGGTGAGGTATTCGCTCCAGCCGCGGCTGAAATCGGCTTCGGAATCTTCGCTGGGATCAAGAACGCCGTTGCGGTTGCGATCCGTACCGAACAACAACTGCGGCGTCACGCCGCGGACGAGCAGCAATTCTTCCACGCTGTTCAGCGGGCCGTTCTTGCAGAGGTACGGTTGCTGCAAGCCTTGGTACACGCCCGATTCGGCGCCTGTCGGGCGTTGCGTATCGTCGGTATCGACCCAATCGACGATCGCATCGGCGATCTCTTCGGTCATGTTCGGCAGCAGTAGCAGCCCTTTGGAAAGCACCTCACCCGTGGGATCGAGCAGGATGAGGGCATTGATATTGAGCTTCGCCGATTCATCCGAGACGCCGTAGCGAAGGGGGTAGCGCGATTCCCCGGCGCCCCCAGCATCCGCGAGATTCAACAGCGAGAACCGCCCGCCACCGCGGGAAGCGTTGGTATCGCCGACGACGACGGAGGAAAAGTA
>JBBQWA010000053.1:0-17586 GCA_038211045.1 Gemmatales bacterium | reverse complement strand
GGCGAGTTGGATCGCGGTGGCATACTTGGCCGTTTTGATAAAGTCGATGATGAGGGGACATTCGGCAGTCGTCGGAGATTTTGCGAACTCCAGGGCGATTCGCAGCCTTAAATCGTAGGGCATCGGCACAGGTTCGCCTTGCAAGGTGCGACGCAATTTCGCGCGGGCGGTTGATGTCATATGAACGGCTAAAACCTCTGCTGCCGCCAAGCGACACGCATCAGAATACTTACGATCGTCCACGCATTCCATCGCAAACTTCTGCATCAATTCAAATCGGGGCAACTGCTTAGGATCGCCGAGCTGAAAATACAACGCGATCGTACGCATCGTTTCGAGGAACATTGCGTCTTCTAGGTTCGCTTTGGCCAACCCGTCGATAATCTTGTTGTCCAAGCTGTTGAGCGCCGAAATCGGATGTTGGTCTTTGTAGAGTTGCGTTTTTTTACCACCGGCAAGGATGCCCAGTATCAAACTTCGGGCGACCTTTTGATATTCGGTTATAAACTCTACGGTAAATCCGTCCGGATGGTACGCAACACGATCCCACTGCGCAGTGTCGCCGTGCTTGCCCACGATTTCTGCCACGCGGGCGCGAAATTCTTTGGGATATTCCGCTTTCCAAAACGATTGCGTCAAGAAATCGAGCGACGCTTTATGAGGCACGGCGATGGCAACTTCGATCAACTGACGGTCGCCGGATTTCGTCTTATGTTCGAACGTCTTCCATGCTTGCTCATCCTTCAAACAATCCCGCAGGGCGACCCGAGCGGCGAACTTGAGGTGCGTGTCCTCGGCGGGGATGGTCGGGATGAACTTCAGCAGCGCCGGGATGAAGTCGGCGTGCGGATGTTGAACGATGCCGTCGACGATGCCGCGCTGGATCCAGGGGGACTTGGGAAAGGCCTCGAACAACTTCATCGCGAGTTCGCGTTCCTCGTCCTTCCACTTTGCCTTCGAGGCAAATGCCCGCGATACCGTGCCGGTGAGTTCTCGCTGCTCGGCGACATTCAAGTTGCTTTGGATTCTCAGCGTCGCTTGGTAAATCCTGTGGTCCAGCGTTGACGTCCGCTCGTTGAGAAAGGCGAACCAGCCGTCCATAGCGGCGATATGCGTGTTGTTCGGACTTTTGGCGGCCTCGGCGTTGATCTCGGTATTGAGTAGTTTTGGTTCAACCTGACACCGTCGTATTAGTTCATGGAACGCGAAGAGCTTCGTCGTCATGTTTGGGCCGCGCAGGGCGTCGTACAGCACCGGCAGCTTCACAGCTTTCAAATCACCCGGCGAGCCGGAAGCGTGAGCGCCCGGTGACTTCTTCCCACCGGGCGCTGACGCTTCCGGCTCGCCTTTCCACACGATCCGCCACACTCTCCCTCTGTCCTTGTCGCGCTGCGGGTTGTTCAACGGCACCTCGTAGTGGCCGATGATGCGGTTGTAGAAGTCCGCGAAGTACAACGCGCCGTCCATGCCGAGCTTGATGTCGGTGGGGCGGAACCACGGGTCGCTGCTGGTGAGGAAGTCCGGCAGTTCTTCTGCTACGGGTGTGCTGCCCTTGAAGGTGATGCGGTCGGCATTGATGCGGTTCGTCACCACGTTGCCGAGGTAGAGGCAGTCGCGGAACTCCTTCGGGAACTTCGTATCCGAGTACCATTCCAAGCCGCACAAGGCTGTGCTACCGTGCGAGTGATTCGTCACGTGCGGTGCGAAGCCGAGGCCATCGTGCGGCTTGGCGAAGCTCTGATAGGTGGCGCCGCGGATCAGTTGCGTGATCGGCTTGCTGTGGCAGTCGGCGGTGTACAAGTTCAAATAGGGATCGCAGCAGAGGCCGAAGGGGTTCACCTGCCCGCGGGTAACGATCTCGATTCGGCTGCCGTCCGGCTTGAAGCGGTAGGTGTTTCCGGAATTCATCGTGATTTCGCTGCCGTCTTTGGCCTTTACTTTGCTTGTATTCTTGAAGCCGTGCGTGGCGTAGACCCAGCCGTCGGGCATGTACAAGAACGAGTTGGTCATGCCGTGGGTGTCTTCGGTGCCGAAGCCAGTGAACAACTCCTCCACCGTGTCGGCCTTGCCGGTGCCTTTGGTGTCGGTGAGTTTTAGAATGCGGCCGACTTCGGAGACGAGGCAGCTTTTGCCGTCGGGCAACGGCAGGATGCCGATGGGGATGTTCAAGCCGTCGTAGAAAGTTTCGATCTTCTTGGCTTTGCCGGTGCTGTCGAACTCGGAGAGGACGAAGACTTTGTCCTTGCCTTTGCCCTTCTCTGCGGCGAAGGGATATTCCCACGAGGTCGTCGCCCACAATCGCCCTGCGGAATCGAAAGCGATCTGAATCGGCTTGTCGATATCGGGTTCCGATGCGACGAGTTGCACCTCGAACCCGGCCGGCACCTTGAAGGACTTTAGTTCGTCGGCAGGCGTTTTCGGATCGGTCTTGGCGATGATGTCTTGGGCCATGGTCGGCACGGCCGCGAGTAGCAAGACGAGAAGGGATCGCATGGCGGGATTCCGGTTGGAAGGTTTCGGTTAGTTTAGCAGAAAGGAAATTGAACCGCCAAGGCGCCGAACGGCGGGGTTCGGCAAAAATTTCTGGCGGTTGTCCCCCATCCGCCGAAACCTTCGGTTTCGACTACCAGCATCATTCCAATGGGAATTTGAACCCATTTGTGCCCCCGCACCCAGAGCACAAACCCCCATCCAAAGATCGAACGCTTCCACCATATTGGCAACGCTTTAAGGCAGAAGCGTCGCTCGAACCGACTTTTGTGCCCTCAGTTCCGCCCACCTACCCCTCCCCAGGCACAATCGCATCGATTGTCGATGAATTCGACGGAAAACCATGAAATATCGACAGCTTAGAATAGTCAACCGCGCCCCCACCGCGTCTCTGCGGCAGTTGTTGATTTAGATTACTTGGCGATTTGGCGGTTCAATCGAATGCATTGAAATGCGAAAGGCCCGGCGTCCACCCCGTGCTTCGGAGGGTGGACGCCGGGCCTTTCATGCGGAACGGGGTTTTACTTTAGCGGCAGTTCGGGCACTTCGGTGCGCCGTAGTAGGGCACACTGTAAGTTGGAATCGTCGCGGCCGCGGGTGCGGCCCCCAGTCCCTGGTATACTGTCGTGGCGACCGTCGTGGTCGCGCTGAATTTGGCGAGGTACTCTTGCAGTTCCGTCGGGCTGACGGTACCGCCGTGTCGCAAGGCTTGCAGGTGGCCGGATCGGTCGCTGATGACCAAACCTTCCTTCATTTCAAACGTCTTGGCGAGTTCGGCGCCCTTGGCGGTGGTGGTATCCACGTGCATCGGAACGAACGAATCGCGCAGGAGCTTTACCGACTCCGAACCCATGCCTTCATCCTTCAACAATTGGCTCGAGCTGCCCGCGGTGATAAACACCGCAATCGGCTTGCTCTGCGCCACCGAGATCGACAAAGCCTTGGAATAATCCGTGACAAAAGTCGGCGGGACCAAGTTGGCATTTGCCATCAATCCGGAAACCGCCAATGCGGCCAGCGAAGTACTGAACATCATGTTGAAACTCTCCGTTGTGAAGCACACACTCAGAGTCCCCGCGCCTTCCGCTTGGCGTGGGTAAGAAGCCTACATCTTCGCCGAATTCGCCGGAAAGTCAACATAGTTGCCATGTTTTATCGTTATATTCGGCACATTATGGCAATCTTTACCGCTTTCTGTAAGACGTAAGCCATTCGACCGGTATAATGCTAAAGTCCGGATATAACGGGAATTATGTTACCCAAGCCACCCAGATATTCCATGTTTACGTCCGAGATCCATTCCCAAGTCCGCCGGTTGCAAATTTCGGCCAAGCGTGCAGTTTCTGGTCTTTTGGGGGGCGAATACCACTCCGTCTTTCACGGCCAGGGGCTTTCTTTCGACGATGTGCGGGAATATCAACCCGGCGACGACGTTCGATCCATCGATTGGAATGTGACCGCACGAATCGGGGCACCATTTATCAAGCGATTCGTAGAAGAACGGGAACTCACGGTGATGCTTGCCGTCGATTTCTCGGCGAGTCTATTGGGGGCGAAACGCACTGTTAATGCGGAACTCGCTGCCCTGATTGCCTTTGCGGCAATACAGAACAATGATCGCGTCGGACTTTTGGGTTTTACGAACAAAGTCGAAATCCACGTTCCCCCGGCGAAAGGCACCCGGCACGCTTTAAGAATGGTAAGGGAGATCCTCGGCTTCCGCCCGCATCACCCCGGTACGAATATCGCTTTGGCGCTCGATCATCTCAACCGGGTTTACCGCCGCAAAGTGATCGTGTTTTTGCTGAGCGATTTTCTGATGTCCCCTTCTCCCCCGGCGGGAGAGGGGTTAGGGATGAGGGGGTCGTTCCCCCATTCCTTCCGCCGCACGGGTTACCAGCACGAACTGATCGCTGTGCGAATTTCCGATCCCCTCGAAGAAGCCTGGCCGGATGTCGGGTTGGTCGATCTGATCGACCCGGAAAGCGGGGAGCGATTGCTGATCGATACGCACGATTCCAGGTTCCGCAGCGGCGTGGAACGTCAGGCGAAGGATCGAGCCGAGGCCTTCCGCAAGCTGTCCCGTTCCGCCGGGGCCGACGCCTTGGATGTGACAACGACCGGCAACCACGTCGATGAGTTGGTGAAGTTCTTCCGCATGCGGGGGAAAATGGCACGACGCTCCGTGTCGTGATTCGAAACACGATGCGGAGCGTCGGGCCACGTTACAGTTCCGCGAAGTTCCGCAGCAGGATCTGACCCATCGCTTGGCTCTTCTCCGGGTGGAATTGCGTGGCGAACACATTCTCCTGCCACACGGCCGCGGTGAAAGGCTTCGGATAATCCGATTCCGCAATCGTCGTGGCGGAATCGCCCGGCACCGCATAGTAAGCGTGGACGAAATAGAACGCGGCCTCCTGGGGCAGCCCCCTTAATAAGGGGCAACCGGGCCGTTTGATGTTCAGCGTATTCCACCCCATATGCGGCACTTTTACCCCGAGGTTCTCGGCAAACGGCACCACGTCCCCCTTCAACACGCCGAGGCCGGTGTGGATGCCGTCTTCCAATCCACGTTCAAATAATAATTGCAGCCCGAGGCAGATGCCGAAGAAGGGCTTGCCCGTGTGGATGTGATCCTTCACGGCCTCGGCGAGGCCGGTCTCGCGAAGCTTGGCAATCGCATCTTGAAACGCCCCGACGCCGGGGAGCACGACCTTCTCGGCTTGCTTCACCCGATGCGGATCGGAGGTGATCTCCGCGGCGGTGCCGACCTTCTCGAAGGCCTTCTGCACGCTCCGCAGGTTCGCCATGCCATAATCGACGATGATGATGTTGGACATGGGGTTATTCTGCGCAGTTCAGTTCGCTTTGTCCTTCGGCAATTTTTGAATCACTTGCACGAACGAAGTCGAAATCGCGCACAGCACGCACGAAACGAAGCTGGAAACAAACAAATACGCGGGATCGTTCGCAATCGGACCAAAAGACCACGGCAGGACGAAACCGATTGCACCCGCAACCAAACTGACGGCGACGGTGAACGAACGGTGGATTCGTTTACGAAAGACTACGGCGAAAAGCAGGTTCACGAACAGCGATGCGAAGACGAGCAACGCCGCTAAAAGCAGGAGGGGGTTCAGCGTTTCGCTATTCACGTAAACAAGCTCGCATCGAACCCATCCGGCAACAACTCCCGCACCGTATATGTCTTCGTTTCACCTGCGAGGTTCGCCAAGATTACTTCGGCGTCCGGGGCGTGTTCCCACAGCAACTGCCGGCAGGCGCCGCAGGGCGGCGTCAGCTTGGCTGTGTCCGCGACGATGGCGATGCGCCGAAAGCCTTTCGTTCCTTCCGAGATCGCTTTAACCAACGCCACGCGCTCGGCGCAGATCGTGAGGCCGTAGCTGGCCGCTTCGACATTGCATCCGGTGCTAACTTCACCCGAATCGGATTCGAGCGCCGCACCTACTTTGAACTTGGAATATGGGGCGAACGCACGAGTGCGTGCCTCGGTGGCAAGTTGAATCAACGAGTCGGTCATGGAACGGCTTTCTGAACTATTCACTAACGACTGACAACTCTGAACTATTCTCTCACCCAACATTTGACTTGGAATTCGTGATGAGTCGCTAGTTGACAGTTGTTAGTTTAAACCACGACTTCGAGTACGAGTGGATCGAGGGTCGGCCGGATCGCAAGGATGTCGTACGCGGCCTTCAACAGCCATTGCGCCGATTGCAACCCCTTGCCGGCGCGATGGTGAATCTCGAACACCGGTTCGCCCTTCGCTACGGCTTCGCCCGGTTTCTTCCGCACCATCACGCCCACGGCGTGATCGACGTTGTCTTCCGATTTCTCCCGGCCGGCGCCGAGGTGCATCGCTGCCACACCCACCGCCTCCGCATCCATGCCCCCGATGAACCCGGCGAAATCGGCCACCACCACGGCGCGATCCGGAGCCGTCGGCATCAGGCTGAAGTTCTCCACGATCTTGGCATCGCCCCCTTGGGCCGCGACCATTTGCCGGAACTTCTCCAGCGCGGCCCCGGAAGCCAGAGCTTTCCGCACCAGTATCGCAGCGGCTTCATCGGTGGGAGCGATCCCGGCGAGCCGAACCATCGCCGCGGTGAGTACCACGCTCAGTTCCTCAATGTCCTTCGGCCCCTTGCCTTGCAGCGTCTCGATCGATTCGATCACTTCCAGAGTGTTCCCCACCGCCCGGCCGAGCGGTGCTTCCATACTTGTGATGACCGCTTCGACCTTCAAGCCGTTCAGCGTGCCGACACGCACGATCATTTCGGCGAGCACTTTCGCATCGGCCCGGTTCTTCATGAAGGCGCCTTTGCCGCACTTCACATCCATCACCAGTGCCGAGATGCCCTCGGCGAGCTTCTTCGAGAGGATGCTTCCAGTAATCAGCGGCACGCATTCCACGGTACCGGTCACGTCGCGCAGAGCGTAGAGTTTTTTATCCGAAGGAGCGACCTCGGCGGTCTGGCCGATCATGCCGATGCCCACGGTTTTCAGGGCTTGGCGGAACTCGGCTTCGTCCAGTTTGACACGGAAGCCGGGGATCGATTCGAGCTTATCGAGGGTGCCACCGGTATGCCCCAAGCCGCGGCCGGACATCATCGGTACCACGATACCGCACGCCGCGGCGAGCGGCGCGAGGATCAACGAGACCTTGTCGCCGACGCCGCCGGTGGAATGCTTATCGACTTTCACGCCGGGGATGTCCGAGAGATCGAGCACCTTGCCGGAGTGGGTCATCAGGCGGGTGTAGTTCGCGGTTTCCTGCGGCGTCATGCCTTGGAAGAAGATCGCCATGAGCAGTGCGGAGAGTTGATAATCGGGCCAGCTTCCGTCGGTAGCGGCACGAACGAACGCGGCGAGTTCGGCCTCGTTCAGTGCTTCCCCACCCCGCTTCTTGCGAATCACGTCCACGGCACGCATACGCAACCCTCCTCGGGTTATTGTAGGTCGGTTCTGGTTGGTGAATTTAGCCCCCGGTGAACAGAGCCCCGCTTCGGGGAACGACACCGGGGTGCCACACGATTCACCCCCCGGTGTGGCTCACCTTCGGTAACCCTTTTCACCGGGGGCTAAACCTACGGCTTGATCGCATCCACATCGAGCCGGTACATGATCTGGTTGTATTCGTAGCGCGGCGTCTTGATCGGATTGCCTGAGAAGTCCGCGGTATAGGTGCCTTCAAAATGGATGAACCGCCCGCCCCCGGTATCGAGGAACTCGTGGTGGCACACGTTGTAGAAGGTCATGCGTTCATGCGAAACGATCTTCATTGCCTTGGCGAACGGCCCGGTGGGTGCATCGGCTTCCGCATACCACACCTCCCCCAAGAGCGACGACTTCGCCCCGTATTGGCCCGCGATCATCACCCATTTCTTGCGGTGAGCGTTCCAGCGGATGCTACCGTTGTGCAGTTGCACGCGTTCCTTCGCATCTGCGGCGTTCGAGGGGAGGAATTTGGTATTCTCGGCCGTGAGCGTTCCCACCTTGATCAGTTTCGCTTCCTGTTCCGATCCGGTGGGCGGGGATGCCGATTGCCAAGCCCACTTGCTCTTCTCCACCGCCAAGGCTTCGTATTGTTTGGAATCGAGGATCGCGGCGAGCGTGGCGGGTACGCGCACGTTCAATCCGGGGTTGCCGCTGAGTAGCCATTTCTTGCCATCGAACTCGTGGAGGATCGGATGGCCGTGCGGGTGCCGCCATTTCTCGGCGAGCGGAAGTTCCAAGATCGGTAGGAATGTGTTCGTTGTATCGTCCCAACGGGCGATACCGTGTTCGAGTTGATCCGCCAGGCCTTTGCGGCGCGAGTAGTGCGCGATCATCGCCTCGTTTCCCTTTTCGTCGGGCACCACGCAGACGCCATCGATCCAGATCACCCCTTCGGGGCGTTCCTTCAATGGCATCATCGGCCGAACGAAGCCGTTCTTCTCGGTGAAGTAGTCGTAGGCGATGCCCTTCTCGGCTTCGAAACCCGCCCCCGGCAGTGCCGTTTTCGCTCCCGCCATTCGGAACATGCCCAACGGGTATTCTCCGCGGTTCGTATCCCCCCAAAGCCAGTACACGCTCCCTTTGTAGATCACCGATTGGATCGAATCCTGTCCGAACACTTTTCCGTTGGGCAACGGTGGCGGCTTGTGCCCGAGCAAGATCGAATCGCGGTGTAAGCCTTCGCCCGTCAATCGGCACAGGCGTTCGGCAATGTTCTTCCGCGCGATCTTGATCTCGAACGATTTCCCCGCCGCGGGCGTGATCTTCGCCCCGGCGATGCCGAAGCCATCCTTCTTCATTTCGTAGCCGTGGCTGAACACGGTGAAGAAGATTTCCCGGTTCATCATCTCCGGTTCGCGGAACGCGACCCGCCCGGCATTATCAGTCACGAATTTCAATTGATTGACGGTCGTGAGTTCCACGAGGGGCACGCCGCGACCGGTCGCGGCATCCACCACTCGGATCTCGGCGTATTCCGTCTCGGCAGCGGTTGCTGGGGTGGCAATGGCGAGGGCGACGAAAAGAATCCGCATGGCGAGCCGATCTGGTCGAATGAGTGTTGCTCTGTTTTGTATCCGAAAGCGCGGGACATCGTTCCCCATCCTGACATTTGCAGGGGGACGATGTCCCCCCCCGCTTTCAGCAATAGGTCAATCGGTTATTGGGGGTGTACCTTTGCATTTCCGCCACGAGCCAATTTACACATTCACCCCCGTCATTCCCGCACAGGCGGGAATCCAGTTTTTTCGTATGCGAACAAGGCCTCATGGATTCCCGCCTGCGCGGGAATGACGGAGAGACGGAGATTGCGAATTGAGGGATGTCGAAATCGAAAGGTGCACCCGATTCGAGTTTCCCGATTGCCCAACGATCCTCCAGCGGTTACCCTGTATTTCCCTCCCCAACTCCGAGGTTCGCCATGGAAATCTCCCGCCGCCAATTCACGCAACATTCCCTCACTTCGCTCGTCGCCTACGGGCTGATCGAATCGTTGTGGCAACGCGATCTCTTCGCCGCCGAAGTGAAGCCGACACTGGAAGTGTGGTGGAAAGATATGATCGAAATGACCAAGGATTTGAAGGGGCGCAAACTCACGGACTTGCAATTCCAAACCAAGATGGAAGAACTCTACCGCAAGGTCGATCTCGCGTCCCTCACGCAATTCGTGAAGCTCGACGAACTCGAAAAGAAGGTGAAACTCCCCGCCAGCGGCGCGTCGAGCACGGGGATCGATCTGAAATCGGTGGAAGGGACGCCGGGGAGCATCGTGTTCGGTCGGCAAATCTTCGGCTGCAAAGCCGGGCGTTCGATCGTGCCGCACGGCCACAGCAACATGTGTACCGGCTTCATCGTGTTGAAGGGCAAGTGGGAAGGCAAGCACTACGACCGCATGGAAACCGAAAAAGATCACTTCATCATCAAACCGACCATCGACCGCGAGTTCCAACCGGGCGACATTTCCACGATCTCGGATCACAAAGACAATGTGCATTGGTTCAAATCATTGTCTGAAACCGGGTTTATCTTCAACGTGCATGTGGTCGGGTACGATCCGGCAATCAAAGCCGGGGCCGGCAGAATGTACCTCGATCCGGACGGCGAAAAACTCTCCGGCGGCCTCATTAAAGCGAAGCGGTTGAGCTCCGAGGAATGCCACAAGAAGTACGGTTGAACACCGGAGGCGTGCGCGTTTCGCACACGCCTCCCGATCGATTACTTCTTGACGGGAGAGTTCGGCGTCGCGGCCTTAACGGCGGGCTTCGTTTTGCTGACCGGCATCGCCTTCGTCAACACTTTCTGCTTCGCCGTTTTGCCCTTCGCCATGTTTGGGGCTGCGGCTTTCACCGGCGGCGCGATTTTCTTAACCACCGCTTTCTTCACCGCTACCACTTCGACCGGTTGCTTGATGGTTTTCTTCACCGCAACCGCTTCGACCGCTGGGTTGGTACTTTTCTTCACTGCCATGACAATGGACTCCGGAATGGGGCCGCGAAACGCCGCCCTTGGCGCGAGTCTAACAGGAATGCGATGGGGCGCAAGCGCCGATTGCGAAGGGACGATGAATACCGCATGACGCCTTCACTGCCCGATGCCGAAATCGAATTCCAGCCGGCCTTCTTCGAACCCAGCGATGCGGATCGCTTGTTCGCCGCGATCCGCGACACCGTGGCATGGAAGCAGGATTCGATGACGCTGTTCGGCCAGCGCCGCAACCTGCCTCGGCTCACGGCGTGGTACGGCGACCCCGGCACCGCGTACGTGTACTCCGGCATCCTCAACGAACCGCTACCGTGGATTGCGCCCCTGCTCGAAGTGAAAGTGGCCATTGAGGCCGCGTGCGGAACCACCTTCAATTCCGCGTTGCTCAACCGCTACCGCAGCGGGCAGGATAGTATGGGCTGGCACGCCGACGACGAACCGGAGTTCGGCTCGAACCCGGTCATTGCCTCGGTAAGCTTCGGTTCATCCCGCACATTCCAAATGAAGCACACGCAACGCAAGGAACTCAAGGCGAGGTTTGAACTCGGCCACGGCAGCCTGCTCCTGATGCGCGGAGCCACGCAGCACCATTGGCAACACGCGATCCCGAAAACCGCCCGACCCGTCGGCGAGCGTATCAATCTCACGTTCCGTATAGTGAGACTTTCTGCAGGAGATCAAGAATGACACCGACTGTGACGAAACATGCCGAGGGGTTGTGCGTTGCCGTTGTCGGCGATGTGTACCGCTACCTCGCTACCGGTGAAGAAACCGGAGGCAAGTACGCGTTGTTCGAAGCGATGGTTCCGCCCGGGGGCGGGCCACCCCCGCATGTGCATTCCCGTGAAGAGGAAGGCTTCTACATTCTGGAAGGGGAGATCGCGTTCACGCTGAACGGCGAGCGTATTGTCGCCGGGCCGGGCACATACGCCAACGTTTCCGTCGGTACGCCGCATTCGTTCAAGAATGAATCGGAACGTCCGGCGCGGATGCTCATCACCGTGGCCCCTGCCGGGCTGGAAAAGATGTTTCTGGAAGTGGGCGAAGTGTTGAAACCCGGCGCAACGGCATCACCGCCGAGCAGGGAAAACATCGCCAAGCTCATCGAAACGGCCCCGAAGTACGGAATCGAATTGTTGTTACCCGAGCATTAGGCGGCAATTTCTTGCAAGCTGCCGTCGCTGCGAACCGTGGCGATGAAGGTGCGATTGATGACGAAACTTTTCACGAAGCTCGCTTCGGTGGGGATCGTCACCCAACCGTTGACGCGATAGGTCTTGCCGTAGATGTTGCGGATATCCACGCGGGCATAACCGCTACCGAGCATCTTGAGCACCTGGGCACGGATCTTGTCATCCACCGGGGCTTCGGTCTTATCGGATTTATCGGATTTGGGTGCTGTGGGCGCTTGCGTAGCCATGGTGCCTCAATTCTGGGTAGTTGTTCCGGTCCACGTTCTTGCGGGTGAAAGCATCCGCCGACGACGTGGAGAGGATCATCCTCGGCGAAGGTATTCTACGTGGCGATTTAGCATAGTACGCAATCGAATTGAATCCCAATGCGGAATGCCGGGATTTCGGGCCGCGTAAGAGTTGAAAATTGCGTCGGGAGTGCGCCAAGGCGTAAGAACCACTCGCTCAGGGGAGGAGTGGTTTGATCCGGATGTTCTTGAAGTACCAAACACTTTTGGGGTCGTGGGCTTGCAGCGCGATGCCGCCGCCCTCGGCGGCGAGCAACCGCCCGGCCCGATCCGGCGGACGTTTCGCATCCTTCGGCTCCGTGTAATCGACCACGTCCTTGCCGTCGATCGCCACGGTGATTCGTTTCTCCTTCACCACAATGCGGAGAGTGAACCACGCGGAGAGTGAACCACTCGGTTTCGCGGGTGTTCCAGTGTTGGCGGATTCTCGGCGGCGATCTCCAAACGCCAAGTTTCGGGTGTCAATCGAGCGTTGACGATATCCTCACCCATGAGTTTGTGGGGCAGCGGGGTGCCGCGGCTGACATCGGTGAATTGCGGGGCGGGCGTGAGGAAAGGCCGAGCGGAAGTCGCTGTTGGATTCGGCGCATCGGCTTCCGCCGCGGATCGCTCGGCCAACGTACCGAAGACTCCGCAAACGCCGAGCTTGAAGGCATCCCGGCGGGAGAGCGGAGAAGCCATAGGTCAACCTTCACGGGGGAGTGTCTTTCGCCGGATTACAGCCTGAAGAAGATCCGCCGGCGGTACAACCAGTAAAGCACACCCCAGGCACACAAGGCAAACAATGCTTTCTGGAACACCGGAAACCACACCGGGCCGAGGTGTTGATCCAACGGGGCAATCCAAGTGGCCGTGAGGCTGCGGAACAAACCCCCGAACAGGCCACCGAAGCAATACGCGGCGATCGAGTTCATCCCCACCACCACGAGCGGGAACGCCCAACCTTTCCACTTCCACACATCGATGACCCAGTAGAACACCGCCAAGAGCATCGCAACCCAACCGCTGGAATAGATGGCGAAGCTGGGCGTCCAGATTTTCTTGATGAGCGGGAACCAGATTCCCAAAAGCGCACCCAATACCGCACCGAGAAATCCGGCGGCGAACAGAACGAGTGCTATGGTTCGCGGACTGCGCGAGCCTTGCAAAAGTGTACCGGCCATCACGCCGAAGATCATCGTCGCCGTGGAAGGGATGGCGTTCAACCCGACGTAGTTCCCGCTGTAGTTGCGGCCGAGCATCCACAGATCGAGTGCTTTCCCGGCATTCCAACCCTCTTGCGCCCAAGGGCCACCGGTGCCGTTGTAAGGGTTCACCATCCAAAAAATGTTGTAACCGATTAGGATTAGCGCCGCCGCGATGCCCTGAACGAGCAACCCGCAGTCGACGACGAAGAACGCCAGCACATAGCCGATTGCGATTTGTTGAAGAACCCGGATGAAACCGAAGTTCCAATCTTTGGCGCCGAAATTGTCGAGGATCACACCCAGCAGGATCAACTTGGCGGCGCGAACGAGAACGCGCAGGAATTGCAATACCCGAGGTTGTGCGAACGCGGCCCGGTTGGCCGCCGCGATCGGCATGGCCGCTCCCACGATAAACATGAACGCAGGCTGAATCAAATCCCAGTAAACGCACCCTTCCCAAGCGACGTGCTCATTGTGATGGGCGAGCACTTTCCAACCGGGTTGATCCTTCAACGATTGAAACACGCCGCCGAAGAGCAGCGTGGCCATAATCAGCCCGCGGAAGGCATCGAGGGAAACGAGCCGACCGGCGGGCGAGTTGGGTGCCTTGGCCATTGCGAAACCCGGTTAGGAACTCAGGGCTTCGATCAATTCCTTAAGCGCATCGTAACCGCCCACTTCGAGGGCGAGAGCTTTCACCTTCAATATGGTTTGCACGGCATCGTGATTCCCGGCGGCGGTGACCACATTGGTAGCGCGGCGTTGAACTTTGCGGCGCTGGCTCTTGGCGCCCTGTTCCTTGCCCATCACCAAATACACGAGGTTGGCTTTCACTTCGATCCCGCGTTCCGACAAGGTCGAAATGATTTCTTTGGCCTTCAAATGCGGGTTTTCTCTGTGCAGATCCCGAATCGCTTGGGACATGTTCGGGCCGCCGCTTCTACCGGATTTCTTCGCCATGAATTGACACCTAAGAGGATGTTTGGGTTGTCGCCGCAAGCATACACTAGTGTTTCACGTTGACCGTGGCACTAAAAATTCGAGTTGTGCAACATTATGCAGCCCGAAGGCGTGGGTTGTAGTCAGTTTTAATACCCATTCCGCGATCCCATCGGAACCTTCCCTGCAAACCGAGGGATTCGCTGGATTCAATCGTCTTCCGACATAGCGATTCCGGTGAGGGCATCGTAGTTCTTGATGGTGCCATCGTTCCAATTGATCGTACGGCTGATCGTCGAACCGATGCCGAACGCACTGGCACTGGCGCCGGATGGAATGGTCTGGGCTTTCAGGTTCCAGCGTTGAGGTTGTACACGGTCGTCATGGGAAAACTTGTCGCCGCGCTGTTTTTGTCGCCGAGAGTGAGGGTTTGCACTTGAACCGTGCCAGAGGCACTCGCTTGAGTGAAAGTGGACAAGACGCTATCGGCAACACTACTGCCGCTGGTCGGAGTGTCTTGGCCAAGGATGATGTTGAAACGCAGATCGAGGATCACCGCGGCTTTGTAACCGATCCGATCGGCCCCGGTTTCGATACGACTCCGCGGCGGAGAAGTGAGGTTGCACAACGTGTTCGGTCATTCTTTCAACGCTTCCGAGAGATTCAGGCCATGCTTAACGAATAGGATGCGCTCGCGCGTTTGGTTATCGCCGGGCCGAGTTTTCATGAGCCAAACCAAATGGGACAACGCCTCTTCGTAGCGTTCTTCCCGTTCGAGGAACCGGGCGGCGCCATCGCGCACTTCGTAGCGTATCGGGTCGGCGGCCACTGCCACGGCCCACGCGGCATCGGCCTCGGCGTATCGGCCGAGGGCTTCGTTGGCTTCCGCCACCGCCACCCGATGCTTCCAAATCCAATCGCCCCGCACCGGGGCCGAGGCGGCACGCTCCAGGATCAATCGGTACGAATCCGGCTCGCCACGGTAATAGTCCGCCGCTTCGACGAGAGTGACAGGATTACCCGGCAGAATCCGATTGAGTACGACGCCCGCAGCGTAACGCCGCCTGGCTTCGGCGAGAATCGCGGGCAATTGCTGCGGTGAGATTTCGAGCGAATGCTTCCAGTTCTCGAAGGCTTCCGCATCGCGGCCGGCCTCGGCCTCGGCGTTGCCGCAAGCGAACCAAATATTCGGATCGCTGACATTCAACACTTTGGCCCGTTCGAAATAGACGATACTCGGTTCCGCTTCCGAGAAGTAACGGCGGTGCTGGCCCAAGAGCAATTGCGTTTCCGGATACAAGGCGTTCAGATTCCGCGCGGTGCGGAGATCCCGCAAGCCCGGTTCCAGATATTCTGCACGTATGCTTGGAACGATGATCGACGATCCGGTGCGTGGGAACATCGAGCCGACGACTGCTTCGCGTGCGAGTTCCGAAAGATCGAGCGAAGCTTGAATTCTCGCTTTGCCCAATTCTAAATGCCCATTCGATTCTTGCGGTCTCAACGCGACCGCTGCGTTCAACAGTGCGATTTTGCTTTCGATCAGTGCGGGATCGGCGGGGCGGCCCATGCGTTTGCCGGCCAACCAATATTCGTAGAATCTTGCGTAATTGCGAATATCGAGGCCGACGGCAAGCCCGGTGGCGGCGATCAGCAGGGCCAAGGCAATGGCGAATAGCCCACCCACGAAAATCACCGGCTTCTCCTTCTCTTGGGGAGAATCGGCAACCGAAGGGATCGCCGGGGTTGGAAACGAATCCATGTCAACTTTTTTTCGATTGCGTTTGCGGTGCAAACCGAATTCCGCATCCTGCCCGGCGGCCATCGCGTATCCGGCGGTTACTGCGGCGAGCATCGCCACGGCTGGAATGTGGATGCCAAAATCGGTGACGGCGTGAGCGGCCACGGCGAACAATCCGAACCAACAGCCGAGCAAGTACGGCCCGACGATCCGTTCGGCCCTTCGGCGATAGGCGCGGCCCAGTTGAAACACCAACGCGAATACGAGAATGCCGGTCAACAGCAAACGGACGATGCCGCCTTCGAGGAGGGCTTCGACGTATTCGTTGTGGGCATTCGTGTATTCGACATAGGGTTGATCCGTTTGAGGTCGGGCAAGGGGTTCAACCCGGGTGAAGGTGCCGTTGCCGGAACCGAACAGGTAAAAACCCGGCACTTGGGAGAGCGCCCCGCGCCACAGAGGCAAACGATCATCGGCCATGGAAGAGCTGCGAATGGTGAGAAAGCGGTCTTCGAGCGGGCCGATCCCGAAGTAGAGAAGCCCCCCGCCCAACGCCACGAGGAATATGAGAATGTACATTCGATTGACGCGCCGTATTGTGCTATTCAGCAAACCGAACCACACGGCGAGCGAAGCCAGGAACACCGCGATCAACCCACCGCGGGATAGGCTGAAGAGCACACTGAGCGACATCAACCCCAAGGAAATCCCAGCGGCCAAGGCTACGGGCTTCGTGAGGAAATCGAGCGGGCCCGGTGCGTAATGAGTGGTTCCGGTTCGATCTTGGTTTTTTTGAACGAGCAGGAGTGCGAGGGTCCAGCCCATGCATAACGCGACGTAATCGACGTAATGGTTCCGATTGATGAACGGGCCGAAAAAACTTCCATTTAGCGGAATCGACCAATAGATGGTTCCGGGTGGGCCGGAGAACAACTGCCCGATGGCAAACAGGCTTAGTAGAACACCGACAATCATACCCGCCCACGCCATGCGCTTCAATGATTCCCGGGTGGCCACCCAGTTTCGAACCGCAGCGTAAATCAGAATGATCGCAGTGAGTCGGATGGCGAAGTTCCGAGTCGATTCGACATCCACACTTAACGGGATCGCAGTTGGCCGAGGCACTGCCGCTTCGCCGGAAAATTGCTCGGCGACAGTAGGTTGAAGTCGTTCGTGGAGGCGAACCGCTGATGGGGATACGATTCGTACCAAGCCGATAGGCAATGGAATGAGTTGGAAAGCCGAGAGAATGAGCATGCCTCCGAGTGCCAAGGTTATGGCATCGAAGTGGATTCGGAATTGTCGTGTGATGAGACCGTTTGCAGCCCAGATAAGGCAGAGAAGTGCGACCCCGACCCCAGCGTACGATTTCCAGTAGAGATTGGTGGAGCCAAATGGCCAAACCGTGAGAAATGCAAGAACGAAAATAACCACCTCACCCGCCGCTCGCAAATTCCGAGCGACGGGAAGTCGGTGGTGTTCCATACTGTTGGTGGGACGATCCACTCAGGACAGTTTTGTAGTTACTTCCGCTTTGGAGGAACAGTAGTATTATCCCTTCTTCCTCATTGGAGGAACAGTAATGTTTTCCGTGGGGCTGATGGTGGTATGCCAATTATAGGCATCGACCACATCGCTTTGAGGCGCGGTGATTGCAGAGGTTTCAGCATTGCTGAAACTGGCGTCAGTGGCATTCTGTGCTGCAAAGACTTGCGGGCTAACAGCGGCGACAATCCCGGCCATGGCAACTG
>JBBQWA010000052.1:0-17650 GCA_038211045.1 Gemmatales bacterium | reverse complement strand
ACGTAGTTGGCGTGCTCTTCGAGGAGTTTGCGATCTTCGCTGCCTACGGTGGCTTCCAACTTCTTGAGGTCGGCTTGCACGTCGTCCAACACGCTCTTGAGCGTTTCGCGATCCTTGGTTTTGCCGTAGAGCTTGTGGAAGATTTGGTACGGATCGTCGATGGGTGCGATCGGTTTATTGGCGCCGAAGTAACTCATGCGGGTCCAGGTGTCGGCCCGTTCGCCGACCATCACGCCGAGTTCGAGGCTGCCGAAACGGGTGCGCGTTTCGGGCTTCGATTGCAGGAAGTTCTTGATCTCTTGATCGATGGAGATGCCGCTGGCCCAACCGGCCGGGGTGGCGGAACCGCCTTGGATGTTCCCGGGGTAGAGTTCCGATCCCGTGAGCAGGCAACCCATGCCGCGCATGTGGTTGTCTCCGTCGCCTTTCACTTTGTCGCAGACGCCGTGGAGCATCAGGAGCTTGTCTTTGAATGGCTCGAACGGTTTGGTCGATTCTTTCAGTTCGAACTTCGTTCCCTCTTCTTGGGGCCAGAAGTTTTCCGGGAACACGCCGTTGGGCGAGAAGACCACGATCATCCGTTTCTTTGCCGCGGTTTGGTTGGCGAAGCCGAGGCCGGGCAGGTTCATAATGAACGGCATCGCGGCGGCCGAAACGCCGGTATCGCGGAGGAATTCACGGCGGGAACGGGCAAACATGCAAGACTCCAAGATGAGCCGGGGTGGGATTGAAACAGTTTACTTTCCGGTCGGGCCGATTGCAAACATCATCGCAGATTCGGTAAGGAGGGCGGTTATATTGTATCCGCTTTTGGCGAACGCGGTCGATAACTTTTCCTGCGCTTTCGGGCCGTAAGCCCGCACCGGTTGGTTGCCCACATGGTGGAACATCTGTTCCGCGAACGATTCGGCCACCTCCGGGCTGCTCGCAAGGAACTTCCCGAGTTCCACCGCCCCGTTGAACTTCACCTGCTGACCGGCTTTCGTGAGGTAGCCACCTTCCGCGTTCACCGGCTTGGCGTTATCCTTCTCGCGGAACTTGCCCACGGCGTCGAAATGTTCAAGGGCGAACCCGAGGCTGTTGATCACATTGTGGCAGCTCATGCAGGCGCTCGCCTTCGTTTGCAAGCTCACCCGTTCGCGGGTATTCAAGCTGGGGTGCAAATTCGGTGCAATCGGCGAGACCGCTTCGGGCGGCGGCTTCATACTCAATCCCAACACGGCCCGCGTGAGGTACACCCCGCGGTGGATCGGCGAAGTTTCGGCCGTGTAGGCGAAGGACGAGAGCAAGAACGGGTGCGTAAGCACGCCGGAGCGCTTGCCCGGATCCAAGCTCAGTTTTTGGAACGGAGCATCTGCGGGAAGACTGGCCCCGTAGAACTTGGCGAGACGACCGTTCACGAAGACCTCCGGGGAAGTCATCAGCTTCCGAAAATCCCCATCGCCGTTCCATGTCGCGTCCTCGACGAACAATTCGAGGGAAGTCCGCAGGTCCGCCACGGTCGCGGGATCGTAGCCGGGGAAGCGTTTCTCGTCCTTCGCCAAGTCCCCGGCATGTTCGATCATGAGCCAATGATTAAAGAATCGATTCATCTTCGCTCTGGCCCGCATGTCCGCGATCATGCGGTCGGTTTGCGTTTTCAATTGTTGCGGGTTCGAGAGTTGCCCCTTCGCGGCGGCATCGAGCAATTGCTGATCGGGAAGGGAATCCCACAAGCCGAGGGCGAGCCGACCGGCGATGGCGTAGCCATCGTTGTGTCCATCGAGATTCGCATAGAGGAACCGTGGCGACTTCAACGCCAGCAGCACTGCCTTCTTCAACGAGAGTTCTAAATCTTTGGAACCCTCGAACGCCTTTTCGATCGAAGATTTCTGTTCCGATTCCAACGGGCGGCGATAGGCACGCTCCGCGAATGTCGTGGCGAGCAGTTTCAGTTTCACTGCGCGATCCATCGCCGTGTCGGTCGTCTTGGCCAACTCGTTGGCTTTCATCGATATGTAATGTGCGAGTTCCAAGGCCGCATCGGTGGTCGCGTCGTCCCATTCTTTGGAAACCGAGGTTCCGCGCTCCCAACCGAGGCTGCGATCGTCCGGCGGGAACGGCGTGTTGCACACGTACTGTTCGGGGAACGGCACCGGCGAGAGTACCCGCCCCGGCACCACTTCCCGCACGCCGTGCGGCGGCTTCCACATCAGCACCATCCCGGCGTTCGGCACCGGCCGATTCATGTTCTTCTTCGGATCGTTCACCCCTTGGTTGGCTTTGCTGAATTCGAGTTTCAAAGGATACACCCGGCCGCCGACGAGGTAAATCGCCCCACCGAATTCGTTCTCCTTGCCCGATTTCACCCACGCATCGATCAACGGTTTTTTGTTGTCGTTGAGGTACAAACGGGTGGCTTGCTCCGTTTTCACCGCGAACTCGTACAAACCGGTTTCGGGGGCGAGGAAGCTGCCCGACCACGTGATCGAAAACTGGTACGCATCGGTGATTTTCTCTTTGTCCGGGGTGCCTTTGCCCCAATCGAAGTTGATGGTTGAGTCGATGCGGTCGAAGGCTTTTTGGCCGTTACCGCGGGCTTTGGCGTATTCCCCTTTTAAGCCCCGTTGCTCGCCCCATTTCGCGTTGAACCGGAAGCTCTGCACGAGGTCTGCGAGGCTCTGCCGGTATTGGTTCACCGTGAGCCGTGAGAGTTCGACGCGGGCGGGGCGGTTGCGTTCGCGGGCGATGGGGGAATAGAAGGCCTCGTGGAAATACTTGGTGATCGCCTCGGCATCGGCGACGCTCAAGCTTCCCGGATTGTCTTCGGGCATCGTTTCTTGAACGTACTTCGTGAGTTGTTGAACCGAACGATCTCCCGCGAGCGCCGGTTTGTGTTTCTTGGTGCCTTCGCCGTTGGCTCCATGGCAAAACGCGCATTGCTTGGCGTAAAGTTCCTTGCCATCGGGAGCGGCGACCGCGAAGTTGCATGGGAACATCAACAGAATGGGAAGTGCGATTCGCATAGGCTTCTCAAGGCGGGAGTGCCAGCATTATAGCAGAAGTATTCGGAGTGGGATCGTCTCGTCTGCGGATGCATTCAAACCCACAAGAGGATAGTCACCGAACGGGATACGTTTAGTCCGTCTCGTTTGATGCACCCGTTTCCGCGGGGCACGCGTTTCGGATTGCGAACCGCGTCGGGTGTGCTATCCTCAAATTGCAGTTTCTCATCTTCTTCTCCCGGTGCCCCGAGTCAAGGATCGACGAATGCCAACCCGTTATGGTTCCCGCCGCGCCGATTCCGCCAAGGGCAACAAAGGGCCTCAGGGATTCGCCAACGTGCGCGATGGCAAATACGACACCAACTCGCCGGACGGCAAAGGAATTGCCGGCGGGCCAACGGTGATTCGCCTGACCGGATTCAGCGCTCCCGGTGGAAAGTTGATTTGCGAGTATGAATACCAAGTCGATTTGCCCGCACAGAACGGCACGTTAAAAGTGGAAGCCCCCGGCAAGGGCAACGCCAAGCAACCTGCGAACAAGGAAATTTAGGCCGTTTCGGGTGCGGCAAAAATTTCTGGCGGTTGTCCCCCCACCCGCCGAAACCTTCGGTTCGCCTACCCCCAGCATCATTCCAATGGGAATTTGATCCCATTTGTGCCTCCGCACCCAGAGCACAAACCCCCCATCCAAAGATCGAACGCTTGCACTCAATTGGCAATGCTTTACGGCAGATATGTCGGTCAAGCCGACTTTTGTGCCCTCAGTTCCGCCCACCTACCCCTCCCGGGAACAATCGCATCGACTGTCGATGAATTCGACGGCAAATCATGAAATATCGACAAACTACAATAGCCACCCGTGCCCATGAGGGGAGGTCGTTAGTCGAGCGGAGCGGGAACGGCGGGTGGGAGTGCCAGAAAAATTTGCCAGACCCGGCCGTTTCCCTCGCTCGCATTAGGATTGAGACTACGCCATCATTCGCGTATTCTCACCAGCGGTTGCAATTCCCCGGCGAGGAACACGCTGCCCGTCACGCACACGAGATCGGTCGATTCGCAATTTCCTCTCGCCGCATGCCAAGCCTCGGCGGAGCTTGCGTGAATCCGAAACTTCGCCCCGGCGGGCAAACACTCTGCCAAGCGTTCGGGCGGCACGCAACGGGGGTTGTTGCCGTAGCGGGTGAGGTGGAACTCATCGAAATACCCTGCCAAGATCGCCAGCATTTCCGGGTACTGTTTATCGTTCGACACTGCGAACACGATCCGCTTGAAGCCAGTGACTGGCAAGGCACTCAACGTTTTCACCAAAGCTTCCGCCGAGGGTACGTTGTGGGCGGTATCGAGGATCACGAACGGTTGCGCGGAAACGATTTCGATTCGCCCCGGCCAACGCACGTTCAATAATCCCTGCCGCACGGCTCGATCGGGAAGGTGCAAACCGAGTACTCGCAGCACATTCAACGCGGCCAACGCACACCCGGCATTCCTCCGTTGATGTTCGCCACGCAATCCGATTTCTGGCACCTCGGCCACGGGTGATAGAATCGGCGCCGATTCTTGTATCGCCACTCGCTCAATCACCGTTTTAGCGGCTTCGGGCAATTCACCGAGAACAACGGGCACCCCCGCCTTGATGATCCCCGCCTTTTGGAACGCGATCTCTTTGAGCGTATTACCCAATTGTTGCATATGATCGAAGCCGATACTCGTGATGATACTCACCAGCGGATCGCACACGTTGGTGCTATCGAAGCGACCGCCCAAGCCGACTTCCACGATCGCAACATCGACCCGGCGTTGCACGAAATGCAGGAAACCCATCGCGGTGATGATCTCGAAGAACGTGGCCGTGGGGCCGGGCGTGCGTTCCAGTTCTTCGATGGCCGGGGCGATGCGGGCCATGATCTCGGCGACTTCCGCATGCGAAATCGGCACGCCATCCACAGCGACCCGTTCTTCCACATGTTCCAAGTGGGGCGACGTGAACAGCCCGACGCGGTAGCCGGCCGCATTCAGCACGCTGCCGATCATCGCGGCGGTGGAGCCTTTGCCTTTAGTACCGGCGATGTGAACGATCCGCAATCGTTGGTGCGGATCGCCGAGAAGGTGCAGAAGCGCCCGCATCCGTTCGAGTTTAAGGTCGCCGGGCAACGCGGATCGCGTTTCAAAGTTGATGCGGCCGAACCAGAATCGGATGGCTTCGTCGTAGGTCATGCTTTAGAAATTAGCCATGGAGGCATGTAGCACACAGAGAAAACCGAAAGACGGGGAAAGTGAATTCGATCCTCGGACGACCAAAGTGTACCCCTGTGGCTATCCGCATTCCCCCTTCATTTTTCGCCGATGGCATTGCGGAGGGTTTCCACCATTTCGCGGAGGTCGAGCAAGTAGGGGTTCAAATCGAGGGCGTGGGCGAAAGCCCGCAACGCGGCGTGGGGCTTGTTCATTCGCAAGTAGCACTGGCCCAATCCGGAGGCGGCCCCGAAATGCACCGGGTTGAGCCGTAGCGCCCGCTCGCAATCGGCCACGGCTTTAGCGTGCTGGCCACGGCGGTAAAGCAAGATCGCCCGCTGGTTATAGGCTTCGGCGAAGTCCGGATATTGTTCAATCAGGTCGTCGAGCGCGGGGAGTTGTTGGATCGATTCGGGCAAGCCCATGGCGATCCGCAATCCGCGGCCTTCATCCACCGAGTTGCCGCGGAACCAAATTTCCCAAAGGGAATCGACCACCCAGATGCGAACGCCTTCATCGGGATCGTTCTTCAACACCCCCGAAAGCAACGTACTGGAAGCCATCGTGCCTTGGCTACCGAGGGCGAGGGCCGCCGCTTGGCGCGTTTGCGGATCGTCCGACGACAGCAGCAAGCGTTGAAGCGTGCCTTCGCTGTAGCGATTCTTCACCAATTGGTAGAATTCGAGGAACGCTTCTTGGGCGCCGGCCTCCCACAATTCGAGGTCGTCGGTCGGCTTTGCTTTCGGCAAGTTCTCGAAGGCTTCGACGAGCAAGGACACGGCTGGCTTCCTCCAAACACATCTTCCCACACGGATTAATCTAGCACGAAACCGACCCCTTGGGGAACCCGGCTTCGGTTCCAATGCACATTCCAAAAGATTGTGCGTTGTCAACCCGTTCCCGCAAATGCCTCGGTTTGAGGATTATCGGGCGGACGCACACCGTTGCATCCCGATAATGGCATCACCTTCCACCGGGATCACGCGATGATCGATGAAACCCCTGCGACCGCAACCATTCTACCGCTGCCCATGTATCAACGCCGAGTTCTCGGCGTGTTGATCGAGAAGCAAAAAACCTCGCGCACGCCCGATGCCTACCCGATGACACTGAATTCTATCGTGGCGGGCTGCAACCAGAAATCGAATCGCGATCCCGTGCTCGAACTCTCGGACGACGACGTCGAAGAAACCCTCGACGAACTGCAAAAAAGCGGCTTCGTACTCAAAGTGACCGGCGGCCGGGCCGATCGTTACCGCCACCTTCTCTACGATCTCTGGCGGATAGGCAAAGTGGAAATGGCGATTCTCGCGGAACTTCTGATGCGCGGCCCGCAATCCGAAGGGGATTTACGCGGCCGGGCCAGCCGCATGGACGACATCGACGATCTGGAAACACTCCGCGAATTGCTGAAGGCATTGGCAGCCCGGAACTTCGTCGTCTACCTGACGCCCCCCGGCCGCGGAGCCATGCTCACCCACGGATTCCACCTCCCCGGTGAAATCGACGCGGCGAAAAATGCACCCGATGTAACAGCAGCACCTGCCGCAATGCCATCAAAGTGGGACGAAGTCCTCGCCGAGTTGGCATCCTTAAAGGAGCGTGTGTCCAAGTTGGAATCGCGCAATTCGTAAGGTCACGTAGGTTGGGTCGAGCCGACTTCAGGGTGTCGAAATCCATTCGAAGCTTGCGACCGCGTTCCCACCACCGCGAGACCCGGCATTCTTCGACCACGAATACCGTCGGGTCTCGCAGCGGTTGAAACAGGATTGGTAAAAGTGATTCTTGTATCGCCGTTTCCACATCGGCTCGACCCAACCTACGGAAGCGACCAACCTCATTCTTTGCGAACCACTAATGATCCGGCACGGGCCGCCGGGGATCGGCTCGCCTTCACCGGCGACGCCTCCCCGAGCGAATCGGCCCAACCCCCCTGGATCACGAGCACCCGCTGTCGCGGGCGTTCTCCGCCCCCTGAGAAAAAGAAGGCTTCGCCCAATCGTTTCACCGGTTCCTCTGTCGCTCCCACGATCAACGCATCCTCCCGATCGAACGTGATTTCCCAAGCGAAGGAACCGAATTGTTCGGTGGGGCGTTGATCCTTCCGGGCCAAGTTGCTGCCATCGGCACTCGGTTGCAAGAACGGTTGGCGTTGGCCGTGTTGAATCTGCAATTCGCACCGCAGTTTCATTCGGCCATCCACCGAAGGCATCGGCGTAATCTGCAAGCCGCACTCCGCGGCGGCGTATGCCCGGCCTTCCAACTCGGAATCGATCCGATTCGATACTTCCAACTCGCAACTGGGCAACGGCCCGTTCACCGGCAGCACGCGCGGCCTTCCCAACGACGTTGTGCGGATCATCGGATCCAACACACTGGCTTCGGAGGTCATGAGCGTTTGGAATTCCAGCGGCCGAGTTGCCCCGAGAACGCCGATGCGGATTCCGTTGATCGCTAACAATGTGGTGAGTTCATGGGAAATGGGCGAAGTGGTTTCACGCCAGAGGCCGCGGGAAAGGTAATCGCTCCCGGCGGGTTGATCGATCAACCGAGACGCGATGGCCACTTGCACTTCGCCGTTGGTCGGCACGACTCGCGTGGCTTGCTTCATGGTGGTGAGGCCGTCTTTGGGCTTGAGAATCGGATGCACGCACCCGAATCCGCCCGAGGCGATCACCAGTAACAAATAGCCCCGCCGCCGACGCATCGCGGCCATCCATAAAGCGAGAATGGGATGGAATCTCGCGGCGGAATAGCGTGGACTCGGAGCGACGTCAAGGGGTGGCTCGCGTTACTTCTCGGGTTTCGGCGGAGTCTGCGGCTTGGGTTCAAAATCACTCTTGGCTACCCAGCCGGCTTCCACTTTTTCGCCGCGCATGTACTTCTCGTAGAAGCCGACGTTCGCTTTGTTGGCATGTTCGTACCGATCAAAGATGTTGCCGTCGCCGGTCATGCGGGGGTCGCCCTGTTCTGTCAACTTGGCGAAGAGCGATTTCTTCAACGCCGCGGCTTGCTCCTTAAACGTGGCCGCGAGGTTCTTCAAACAATCGGGATCCTTGCGCAGATCGTAGAGTTCCTCGTCGGGCCGCATGCCGAAGCAGAACGCCCAGAACGGATCGTTCGCATTCTTGCGGTGTTCGTTCAGAATCCAGGTTTTGGTGGCCCCGGCGTCGCAATCGAGGTAGCCGGTTTCGGGATTCCCCGCAGGCCAACGGGTGGCTTCGAAGTTCCTCAGGTAGAACATTCCATCTTTGATGATCCCGCGTGTGGGGTAGCCTTCATCGTGGGGTCGGCCGACGTCGTTGCGTTGTTTGCCGATCAATACATGATCGCGGCCCGGTACCACCAGCCCTGGCTTTTCCGAACGGAAGATCTCGCTGAGGCTCCTCCCCGTACACGCGGCCATCCCGGTATCGCCCCAAGCCATGCCCGCCAATTCGATGAACGTGGGGGCGAGATCGATGAAACTCACGAAATCGTCGATGGCCCGGCCCGGCTTGGCGATACCCGCCGGCCACAGAATCGCCAGCGGAACGTGGTTCGCAAATTCGTACGCATTCCCCTTCACACGCGGGAAAGGCATGCCGTGGTCGCTGGTGACCACCACGATGGTTTTCGAGAGCAGCTTGCGTTTCTCCAATTCCGCGAGCATTTTGCCGAGGTGATTGTCGAAGTGTTCCACCTCGAAAGCGTAGTCGAGCATATCGGTGCGGGTGGTTTCATTGTCCGGCCAATACCCCGGCACGCGGTCGATGTCTTCGAGTTTCTTCTTGCCCTTTGCAATGCCGGAGCCGAACTCGTAGCCGCGGTGCGGTTCGACGGCCCCGTACCAAAAAGCCCACGGCTTGCCCGCGGGAGCCGCGTTGAGGAAATCGTTGAAGTTGCCCGCGTAATCGTTTCCGCTGATGGCGTTCGTGGGAGGGGCCGCTTGCCGGGCGTTGTAGGCTTTGCCGGTGAGTTGCCGGGGTTTCCCCGCGTTATCTTTTGCTGAGCCCGGTCCCCAGCCTTTCTGGGTGAAGCCGACGTTCCAGCCGCGTTCGGAAAGTGCTTCGCCCCAGCCTTTGAACTCGGCGGGGAAGTAGCAGAGGTGATTGGCCGCTTCCTTGAGTTGCCACGAATTGCGCCCCGTAAGGATGCAGGCCCGCGAGGGGGCGCACTTGGCGTTCGGAGTGTAGGCATTGTTGAAGAGCAAACCTTCCCGGGCGACCCGATCGAACGCGGGTGTTTGAACCCAACGGGTTCCGTATGCGCCCGCGTGCTTGCCCCAATCGTCCGCGATCGCGAAGAGGATGTTCGGCGGATCTTTGCCGAAACCGGGAACGTTCATTAAAGCGATGATTGCGAGAACGATGGCCAATCGAGTGTGCGACATGTGTTGACCGTGCCTTTCGGGAGAGAATTGGGGCGGAACCGATCACTCGTCCGTTTTGGTGAACTTGGCGATTCGGCCTTTCGGGCCGACGGCCCAACCGTCGCCCTTGGGCGTGAACGCGACACTATTGTACTTCTCTCGATCCAATGGCTTCCATGTCGCACCGTCATCCGTGGAAACATCGCTTCCCGAAGTCCCGACCGCGATCCAACGATCCTTCGCCCATGCCACGCCGGATCGGAACGGCAGCGGTTGTTCGATCGACTTCCACCTCTTGCCGCCGTCGCCGGTGATCGCAACGGTGTTCACCGTGTCGTCCGGTTTGCGGTAATCGCCGCCGACGATGATGCCGTGGTCCCGATCCCGGAACGCAATCGAGAACACCCCGGCCGATTCGATCCCAGCGAGCAGAGGCGTATCCATCGCAGTCCAAGTCTTTCCTCGATCCTTGGAATGGAGCAGCCGTGCCGTTTTGGCCCCGCCGGTGCAGAACCAAACATCGTTCTCGCCGAAAGTGATTAGGCACGTCCCGCTGGCCGCGAAGCAACCTTCCTTGGGCAAAGCCTCTGGCCGGCTTTTCTCCGAGAGCGGAATCCACTTTTCGCCGTCGTCAGTCGTCATGAGGTGAAAGCGTCCGTCGATGGGGTCACTCAAAGTGATGCCATGCTTTTCGTCCCAGAAGGCGATGGCGTTGAAAAAGGCTTTCGGCTCGCGATTTTGGAACTGGAGTTTCCACGTCTTTCCGGCGTCGGTCGTCTTGTAAATGCGGGACGCTTCCCCGGCGCCCGCACTCATGAGATACGCTGTGTCGGAACCGAAGGCTTCGACATCACGGAAATCGAGTGCCTTCGCATCGGGCACGGTGCCAGCGAACCACGTCTTCCCGCCATCCGTAGTGCGGCCGAAGGTTCCCTTCGTTCCACTCACCCAAACGAGGTTGGAATCGACCACGGCCAAGCCGCGGAAATCGGCATCCGTCTGGATCGTTTGTTGTTGCCATTGGCCGAACGCGGTGGAATCGCAAACGAAGAATAGAAAAGCGGCGCGGATCAGTGATCCCATAAGTTCCCTTCGATGAAGTTCGTTTGGTTTTTCCGATTCTACACGGATCGAACGTGTCCGCAAACGCGACAACTTTGGCGAATTTCACTTTCTCGCCGGCGAACTTCCCATTTATTGTCACAATCGCGGGTTGACCGACAAACCTTCGTGAAACCTCGCGGAGAACCGTTCGCCATGAGCCAGAATCAAACCCACGCCCCGCCGAAACCACCGCCTCCAACGCGGCCGGAGGTAGAGTTATTGAAGATCATCCGTGCCGCCCTCGACGATGAATCGGTGCAGCGGAACCTTCTGGCGTATGCCCAATCGAAAGTCGGATACCGGAACGCCATACAAGCCGAAGATTTGGTTCAGGAAGCGTGCGAACGTGCTTGGAAGAAAGCGGGTACCTACGATCCGGATCGCGTATCGCCGGAGTTGTGGATCCACGGCTTCCTCCGCAACATATTTCGAGAGAATTGTCGAAGCCAATCGAAGGCCGTTACGACGAGCAATTGGTCAGACCTTCAAAGCCCCGCATCGGAGTTGGAACGCGGAATCGACATCTCCGATGCGCGTTTCCGGGTTCAGAAGTATTTCGAGAAGCTACCTCTCGAATTCCGCGCGGTGATCCGGATGAAATACTTTGAAGATGCCGATGGCTCGGAAATGGCCAAACGATTGGGGATTTCGCACGAAAACGTCCGCACGAGAATCTATCGTGCGATGAACATGCTCCGCTCCCTGGCGGTTGCGGATAAGCAGGAGGGGCAGTCATGAAGATCACCGACCGCGAACTGTGGATCGATGAAACAGTTTCCCTCTATCTCGAAGCGTTCGAGAACGACGATTTCGATACCCAAGACCGTATCTGGGAACTGGCCGAACGAGATGCGGAATTGGCCGAGACCATGCATTCCCTTCATCGGGGTTTGATCGAAGAGCAGAAGGCCCTAGACGAGCACACCATCGCACGATCTGTATCGATGGCGATGCCCAGCGCTCGCATCGAACGCGAATCAAACGGTCCGATTACGGTGGCGGACGTGGCCGAGGAATTGTTCCATACCGCCGGGAAATCGCTCGCCGGCGACGGCTACGCTTGGATCGAAAAACTCCGGCTTTCGAGCGCGCCGCTCCCGGACGATCTCCGTTTATCGAAACTCTCCGCGTGGGCCGAGGCCCAATTCGGCCCGGCTCCCGCCGGGTTCTGGAAAGTCTTCCACAACGGGGCGATCAAACTGGAGCAGCGTCGTGCCTCTGAGAAGGAATACAGCCTCGCCGCCCGACGCGCCCCCAATCCGGAGGGGAACGAATGATCGCCGAGACAATCGCCCAGCTCCGCCAAGATATCGGAGATGTTATCGATCCCGCACGCCGTGGGCCGGTGATGTTGGATCGCTATTTCCCGGAATTCAACCTTCGCCACTTCGCGGTTCCACAACTGAGCATCGGCAGGGTGGTAGAACACCTTCTTCGGGAAGGCAACGCCATCGATGACTTGGGGGATCCCGCCCGCAAGCTGGCAGGCTTCCTGTTTTTCGCGGGCCGGGCGGGCACGGCATTCATCAACGCGGACGAACCGCTGACCCGCCGCCGATTTTCCGCGGCCCACGAACTCGGTCATGCGGTTTTGCACCGCCAGAGCATGGGCAACTACTTGGCCGAAGATTTGATCGACGATGCGGACGAAGCCGAGAGCCAGCGGGAACGCGAAGCTAACGCCTTCGCGGCGGAACTGCTGATGCCGGAAGAAGTGTGCCGGGTGCGGGCCGGGGAGTTGCAGAAACAATACGGGGCCTGCCCGCGCAGCGTGTTGGCTTACCGCCTCGCCAGCGAATTGCTGGTGAGCAAGCAGGCCATGGATTACCGCCTGCGGAAACTGGAGGTGGGCCATGCGTGATGGAACTGCTGCGGATCGCTTCTTCCGCACCTACCAAGCCCAGTTCGTCGGCGCGACCCCGGTTCAACCGTTCGTGCCCCCGCCGGATGCGGACGACGAATCGACGGAGGAAGCGACGCCGCAGATCGACCGCACCGTGGAGATGGCGGAAGCCTATTGGAAGGCGATCGCGCTGACGGAACAACCGGCCAATGAGAATGAAATACCCAAGCGCTTCATCGACGGTTCGCAGAAGGGCGAACCCGTTCTCTGCATTCGATCGCCGCAGGGCTACCCGATCCCGATGGTGCTCAGCGAAGTCGGGGCCGTGGCGTTGGAAAGCGTCGGCCGCACATTCGAACGCAAGTTCGTGGCACTCGAACGGGTGCTTACCTTTTACGCCGATCCGTTCCCTTGGGAGGAAGTCGAAGCATTGTCTCTCGATTTGCTCAATCGGCCAGAGTTGAAGTTGCGTATCCTCCCCGCTGCGCCACCCGATTTCAGCAAGCATAGCCCGTTCGATTACGAAGCGATGCGCAGCCAGGCCCACAACCGCGCCCAACGCGAAATGGAAATGATGGAACGGCTCGCCCTCGCTTCCGCCAAAGACGTACCCACGTTGGTCGATGGCCCGATCCACCGCGTGACCTCGAAGCCGGGGGCGAAACTCCTCGTCGGTGTGGCAAAGACGCACCCGACCAATTACCTGCACGACCAAGGCTGGCGGACGCTGCTGAACCTGAAGCCGGGCCAACGCACCCCGGTATTCCGCTACGAATCCGGGGGCACTGGCGGTGGCAACCTGCCGGTGGCCACTTGGTACCTGAAACTGGCGGGCGGGCCGAGGTTGGCGCCCAATTGGGGCTATGTTCGCGTCGAAGTGCCTTGGGGCCAGTTCGTGGAACGCGGCAAGGATTTCGGTTTCATCGACCGGCTCTCGCGTTGGCTGATCGACGCCCGCTGCCGGGCCTCCAGTTACGCCCGCATGCCGGTATCGCTCGAACCGATCGTGCGCGCCGAGGAGGCGCTGAAACCGCTGTTCACGCCGACGGGCTTACTGGCGAACCGCCTCCACCGCACCGCCGGCTTGAATGCGATGGAATGGGAATGACCCTTGTTCCTACTCCCCTCTCCCTCGGCGGGAGAGGGGCTGGGGGTGAGGGGGACAATGCATCAACAACGATCGTCTCTCCGCTTGTATTTAACATTTAGTTGACAGTTTTTAGTCGACAGTAGACAGTTTTTCAAACGATTAGGAATTGCCATGCCTCATGAACCCCTCGGCCGCGTGGCTGCACCGCCCGAACACGAATCGACCAGCGGCAAATTCTTCTTCTGGGTCGACAAGAAAAAGTCGGTCGAACGGACGCAGATCGTCACGACGAAATCCACCGTCGGCGGCCGCGAAGTGTCGTTCGTCGGCATCGTGCAGGAAGTCTACCGGCGCAGCCGGCAGAAGGATGTCGGCGAGGAAGCGGCCCGTTTCGACGGTAACTCGACGGCCCGCCCGCCCTTCGATTCCGAAGGCGTGACCTTCGCGGAAGTGGCTATCCTGCGTACCGAACCGGTGGCCCACACGCCGCCGACGGAGGAAAGCGAAGTCTTCCTCGGCGACGAAGAGGCCGCGAAGAAAGGCTACGGCCTCGACAAGATGGGACAGCGCTTCGATGTCGGCCTGCTCCGCAACGGCGGCACCGAGTTCGCCGGCCGCGCCGCCATCGACCTCGACTTCCTCCTCGGCAAGAACGGTGGGCACTTGAACGTCAACGGCATCGCCGGGCTGGGCACCAAGAGTACGCTGCTGATGACCATGAACTGGCTGTTGCTCCGCGAAGCCGCGAAACAGAAACTCCAGCGCACCAGCGACCCGAACCGCCTGCAAATCGTGCCCGTGGTGTTCAACGTGAAGAACTTCGACCTCTTCTTCATCGACCGTTGGAACAAGGAGTTCCGCAAGAACGAACCGGAGAACCGCGAGGAATGGCGCCGCTCCGGCGTTGAAAGCCCGACGCCCTTCGAGAAGCCGGCATTCTTCGCCCCGCAAGCCAAGGGATTGACTACGCCCGTGCGCACCGGCGGCCGCACTGCGGACGTGAAGCCGTACAGTTGGAGCCTCGCCAACGTGATCGAGCAAGGCATCTTCTACTTCCTGTTCAGCGAAGACGACGTCAACGATGCCAACTTCGGCGGTCTCGTTGGCGAGATGGAGGAATACCTCACGAATGAATCGAACGGCGGCCGGCGGTTGCGCACGGATGTCCCACAGACATTCCAAGGTTTGCTCGATTGGTTCCGCGAGAGCAAGGATGGATTGTTCACCGATTTCGTGAAGGGCACGAAGGGCAAACTGCTCCGCCGGTTGAAGTACATCGTGATGGAAGGGGACGGCGTGCTCCGCCGCAACGATGCCAAGGGCAACCCCCTGCAAATTCCGGCCACCGGCCAAGATTCCCCAATCGTCATCGACCTGTACGGCCTGCACGCGACCCCGAGCTTGCAACGCTTCGTGGTGGCCGCAGTGTTCCACCAGATCCAACAGACGCAATCCGAGAAGCAGGTGCCAAACCTCAAGTACCTTATCACGCTGGACGAACTCAACCGCTTCGCCCCGAAAGACAGCCACGACCCGATTACGCAGAAGCTGGAAACTGTGGCCAGCGAGGGCCGCAGCCAAGGGATCATCCTCTTCGGCGCACAGCAGCAGGCCAGCTTGGTGAAGTCGCGGGTGATCGAAAACGCGGCGGTGCGAGCCATCGGCCGCAGCGGCACGCTCGAACTCGGCGCCGAGGTGTGGAAGTTCCTCAACCGGTCGGCCCGCGACGCGGCCGCTCAGTTGCAGCCCGAGGAGAAGCTGATCTATATCCCCAGCTTCCGCGAGCCGATGTTGGCGAAGATCCCCTTCCCGCCCTTCGCCCTCAGCGAAGGAGACGCGGAACCTCCACTCGGCGGCGAAACAACCGGTTCGGCTACCGCATTCAGTTCCCCCGATACCGAGGCGTATTAACCATGCGATTGCTCCATACCGCCGATTGGCACCTGTGCGACAAGCTCGGCCGCAACGACCGTACCGAGGATTTGAAACTCCGCGTCGAACGCGTGGCCGCGCTCTGCGATGCACACGCCGTCGATACCCTCGTGGTGGCCGGCGACTTGTTCTCCGAACAAGCGAGCGTCGGCGACATGACCGACGCCTTCCAACACCTGCGGCTCACGTTCAAAACGTTCTTCGAACGCGGCGGCACGCTTTTGGCCGTCACCGGCAACCACGACCGCGATTCCAAGCTGAACCTCGTGCGCTCGGGCATGCTGCTGGCTTCGCCCAACACGGCCACCAATCCGCAGCTCACCCGTGGCCGCATGTACCTGTTCAACAACCGCGCCTTGGTGAAACTGGCGGATGGCGATGGCCAATCCGTTCAGTTCGTGATGGTGCCCTACCCCTATGCCGGTCGCTACGGCCTCACGGCGAGGGAATACCCCACCCGCGAGGCGGAGAATGCGCAACTGCGGCACCTCGTGGCCGAGTACATTGGGCGAGTGAATGCGTTGCCGCACTTCGATGCGACGCTACCCACGGTGCTGGTGGCCCACCTGCACGTGCACGGGGCCGAAACGCATTCGCTCTACAAGATGAATCAGGCGGACGACCACTGTTTCGCCTTCGCCGATCTCGCCCCGCATTGGGCCTACGGCGCGCTCGGCCACATCCACAAGCCGCAGTGCTTGTACGGGGCCGAGCACGTGCGCTACAGCGGTACGTTAGATCGGCTCGATTTTGGCGAACCGGCCGGGCAGCAGGGAGTGGTGCTCTGCGATGTGAACGGCGCGGAACCCGTGAAGCCGCAATGGTTGCCCATGGAACCGACGCCATTTCTCGAAATCGCCATCGCGAACCTGGATACCGAATTGCCGGAGCTTTCGACCAAGTATCCGAACGCGGCCGCAACCATTGCCAAGTTCACACTCACCCCTTCGGCCACAGTGTCGCGCGACCACGCGACCCGGGAACTGCGGAAAATCTTCCCGCGTTGGATGGAGATGCGTTGGAACGAACCGCGGGCCGAGGGGGCTGCGCCGAAGATGTCGCCAAAGCGCGGCGTGGCCGAGAGCGTGCGCGAATACCTCGCCGCGAAACTCGAAGGCGACGACGACAAGTCGGCCGTGATCGCTTTGGCCGAACGCTTCCTCACGGAGGAATACCAATGATCCCCCGCCGCGTATCACTCCAGAATTTCCTCAGCTTTGGTGCGAAGCAGGAGATCGAATTCGCCGACGACGAACCGCTCTGGTGCATCAGCGGCCCCAACGGTGTGGGCAAGTCGGCCGTGTTCGATGCCATCACCTATTGCCTGTTCGCCAAACACCGCGGCGGTAAACAGGGCGCCCAGAACCTCGTCAAGCACGGGGAATCGGGGTTCACGGTCGGTTTCGAATTCGCCATCGATCGCACCGCCTACCGCATCACGCGCAGCTTGGGGAAGAAAACGACCCAATCGGTGGAATGGTGCGACGACGGTACATGGAAAGTGATTCCCGACCTCAACGGCGGCCCGGCCGTGGACGAATGGGTGAAGGAAACGGTGGGGCTCGATTTCGAAGCCTTCACCGCGAGCGTCATGCTCCGACAAGGCGAAGCGGCCGATATCGTGAACGCGACGGGCAAGAAACGCCACGAGATTCTCAGCAAAGTCATCGGGTTGGAACGATTCCAAATGCTCGCCGTAGGCATCGCCGACGCGGCCAAGGGCAAACGCACTTCGCTGGACAACCTGCTGAAGCGGAAGGCCGCGGAACCGGAGATCGAGCCCGCGGAGGTTCAAGCCGCCGATGTCGCCTTGGCCGCGACAGACGGGGCACGCACGCAGACCGAAGCGGGCAAAGCGACGGCGGCGGAACTCGTGATTTGGGCACGGCGTTGGGCCGAGTTGCATGGCGATCACGCGAAGGTAAAGGCGGTTCTCACCCAAGCCGCCCAGCGGGCCGGGGAAGCCGAAGCCATCCGCAGTCGTAAGGAACGCTTCGACGAATTGGAGAAAGTGCTTCCGCCGTTGATGGATTGGATCGCGTTACGAAATGAGGAAGTCGGATTCGAGCGGCAGAAGTCCGAGTTGGAACCGCGGCTCACCGCAGCACGGGCCT
>JBBQWA010000051.1:0-17684 GCA_038211045.1 Gemmatales bacterium | reverse complement strand
TCAGCCTCCGATGGTCGTCGCAAGTGGCGGGACCGGAATACGGAGGCTGAAGCGTTAGCGACGCGGTGAAGTCCGGTGCAACCCCTGCTTCGCTAACGCTTCAGCCTCCGATGTTCGTCGCAAGTGGCGGGACCGGAATACGGAGGCTGAAGCGTTAGCGAAGCGGTGAAGTCCTATTCAAACACGGCTTCGCTAACGCTTCAGCCTCCGATGGTCGTCGCAAGGCCGTCGGACGTGGCACCGCGGCGTGCGGTGGATCATGGCCCGGAAGGTGCTGAAGTGGCGGGAACGGGCAAAACGATGAGCAGAGCAAAGAAGACCTTGGATCGGATATTATCCGGGACATGCGATGCGAACATCGCGTTCGTGGACTTGTCCGGTATGTTAAAGTCGTTCGGCTTCGAAGTTCGTGTCCGGGGGAGTCATCACATATTCACCCACGACGATCTGCCCGAAATCTTGAACATCCAGCCGAAAAAGGGGAAAGCCAAGCCTTATCAAGTGAAGCAAGTTCGCGATCTCTTCTTGTCTTATGCCCTCGGCGATACCGAGCAAACCGAACCGGAACGAGATTCCAATTCCAACGGGAGTGTAGATCATGACTAACGACATCCGCTACGAGATCATCATTTACTGGAGCAAGGCGGATAGGGCGTTCTTGGCCGAAGTTCCAGAACTGCCCGGCTGCATGGCGGACGGCACAACTTACCGGAAAGCGATCATGGCGGCGGAACGGGTTATCGCGGAATGGATCGAAACAGCTAAGGAGTTGGGGCGGCCGATTCCGGAAGCCAAAGGCCGTTTGATGTACGCCTAAAACCCAAAAGAAGGACACAAGGATGTGCGGCATCGCCGGGATGATCGATCTGACCAGCAGCAAGCGACAGGCACCGCGGGGGGCCGTGGATCGCATGGCCCAAGCCATCTTCCACCGCGGGCCGGATGAAGTCGGCGACCTCGACCGCCCGGGGTTGCACCTCGTCAACCGCCGGCTTTCCATCGTCGGCCTCGCCGACGGCCGGCAACCCATCTCAAACGAAGAGGGCACCGTTTGGACGGTCTTCAACGGTGAACTCTTCGACTACCCCGAGCGCCGGAAAGATCTCGAAGCCAAGGGGCACGTCTTCCGCACCCACACCGATACGGAACTGATTCCGCACTTGTGGGAGGAGTACCGCGAGGGGATGTGGGACTACCTCAAGGGGCAGTTCGCCATCTGCGTGTGGGATAGTCGCACGAACGAGTTCGTACTGGGGCGGGATCGCGCGGGGATCTGCCCGCTGTTCTACACCGTGCAAAAGATCGATGGCACCGATTGGTTGCTCTTCGGCTCGGAGATGAAAGCCCTGTTCGCCAGCGGGTTCGTGCCGGCCAAGGCCGATCCGGTCGGGCTGAACCACATCTTCACGTTCTTCGCCATGCCCGGCCCGGCCACAGTCTTCGAGGGCATTTCGCAAGTGCCGCCGGGGTGCTATGTCAAGTTCCAACCTGGCACCGCCAGCCCGGATCAACTGTTGAAGCGGCGCATCTACTGGGAAGTGAACTACCCGGATGAAGGCCAAGAGGAATACGGTTCAGACGAGACGAAGCTCGTCGATGAGTTCGAGGCGGTGTTGTATGCCTCGGTGCAACGGCGACTGCGGGCCGACGTGCCGGTGGTGAGCTACCTCAGTGGCGGGGTCGATTCGTCGTTAGTCGTCGCGATGGCGAGTAAGGCGCTGGGCCGGCCGATCCCAACGTTCACCGTGGGCGTGACTCAGGAAGGGATGAACGAAGAATCGGAAGCGATGCAGACGGCGAAGGCCCTCGGCTGCGAACCGGTGGTGGTGAAGTGCGGGCACGAGCAGTTGCGGGAAGGCTATCCGGAACTCGTGGCCACGTCCGAGTTCCCCGTGATCGATACCGCGAGCGTGGGGATGATGGAACTCGCGCGTTCCGTGCACTCCCACGGCTACAAAGTGGCGCTCACGGGCGAAGGGGCCGACGAATGGCTCGGCGGCTATCCGTGGTTCAAGTACGCCCGGATGGCGAAGCCGCTCGACATCATCCCCGGCTTGGGCTACCGCGCCCGGCGGCTGTTCCTGCGCCTCACCGGCCAGCCGGTGTACCCCGCGCATATGGTCGCCGAGCTTCGCAAGTATCTGGGCGGCACGAACGGCTGGATGGACGTATACGGCATGATGAGCCTCAACAAGCTCCGCTTCTTCTCGCCCGATCTCAAGCAGTTCGCCCTCAGTCGCCTCGCATACGCCGATCTCGATCTCACTGAGAAGCGGTTCCGCTGGCATCCGTTCCATCGGCAGATGTACCTCGGTGCCCGCATCATGCTCCCCGGCCACCTGCTCGCTTGCAAAGGCGACCGCGTGGCCATGCACTCCTCCGTGGAAGGGCGTTACCCTTTCCTTGATGAGGACGTGGTTGCGTTCATGGCGAAGTTGCACCCGCGATGGAAACTCCGCGGCCTCACCCACGATAAGTTCATCGAACGCAAGGTGGCCGAGCGCTGGCTGCCCAAGGAAACCGCATGGCGGAAGAAGAAGATGTTCCGCGCACCCATGGATTCGTGGGTGAAAAACGTGGGGCAGGCCGGATGGATCGCGCAAGTGTTGTCGCCGGAATCGTTGAAGAAGACAGGCTACTTCGACGCGGCCAAGGTAATCGAAGGCATGGCCCAGTTGAGCCAGATGAAGCGTAGCTCCCCCGGCAAGACCGGCTTGGAAATGGGCTTGACCGCAGTGACGGCCACGCAAGTCTGGCACCACCTTTACCTCGGCGGCGGCCTCTGCGACTTGCCCACCGCAAATTCGGGTTCCAATGGAGCCGCAAACGGTTTAGGCTAGCGGGCCAAACCGGGTTAGAATAAACCACGGCTTGACGGCTTTCCTAACTGACGACTTGCGACTTTATGTCTTACGCACTCCAAACCCACTGGCACGAAAAGACCCGTTACGCGGCGGGCGTGGGGGCGGTCGCGTTCAGCGCCATGCTGATGGTGCTGCAGGTGGGGTTGCTGCTCGGCTTGTTCGAAACCACCAGCATCCCGGTCGATCACTCCAACGCCCACATCTGGATCGGTTCGCAGGACGTGAAGAGCATCGACCTCGGCGTTGGCATTCGTACCAATGTTCATCTCGAACGGCTCACCGAAAAGCAAGGATTGGTTGGGCAACCCGAACTCTTCCTCGCCAACTACGCCAACGTCACGCGGGCCGACGGCGGCATGGAACGCTGTTACGTGCTCGGCAGCTCGATGAGCCACAACTCCGTGGGTGCCGCGGACGTGCTGACGCCGGAACTGCGGAACGCCCTCACCATGCCCAATAGCATCGTCATCGACGAATCCGAATTGAAGCGGATGGAACTCAAAGGGATCGGCGACACAATCAAGATCAGCGGCATCGAAGTGACGCTGGTGGGAACGGTCAAAGGCATCAAAAGCCTCGCCGCCCCTTGGGTGTACTGTTCGCTCACGACGTCCCGCACGCTGCTCAACGTGTTCGTGCCGCCCGATTACACCACGTACCTCGTCGCTCAGGCGGAAAGCCCCGCGGCGGCCAAGCGTATCGTCGAGGAACTCCGGGCGGAGTACCCCGATTCCGCGGCGTACACCGCCGACGAGTTTTCGTTCAGTTGCCGATGGTACTGGCTGACGCGAACCAAGGCCGGCATTGCGATCGGTTACGCCGCGTTGTTGGGGTTGCTCGTGGGTGCAGTCATCACGGCCCAAACGCTCTACTCGGCCACGATGGCTTCCGCCAAGGAATTCGCCACGCTGTTGGCCCTCGGCATCCCCCGCCGCAAGATCTACGGCATGGTCATCCAGCAATCGTTCTGGGTCGGCATCTTTGGAATCATCGTGGCCTATCCCGTGGTGCTGGGGTTGGCTTACCTCGCGTCGCTAGGCGGCGCCAAGGTGGTGCTGCGTTGGGAAGTGCTCGGCGGGGCTGCGGTAATCACCCTCGGCACCGCGTTGTTCTCCGGTTTCATTGCACTGCGCTCCGTGCGCAAGATCGAACCGATGTCCCTGTTGAGGTAATGCCTTGGTCGTGCGCTTCGCCAGTTCGCCCGTATTGAAAGCCGTGGGGCTCACCCGCAGCTTCGGCGATGGCACGCAAAAACGCTTCGCCCTCCGCGATGTTTCCGTCGATCTCTACCCCGGCCAACTGGCCCTGCTCATGGGCCCCAGCGGCAGCGGCAAGAGCACGCTCCTCGCCGTGCTCTCCGGCCTACTCGCCCCCGATTCCGGCAGCGTATTCGCCGAGGAACTCGGCGAGACCGTCGATCTCTGGGCCATGAAAGACGGCGACCGCGAACGCTTCCGCCTCCGCAACACCGGCTTCATCTTCCAAGGCTACAACCTCTTCCCCGCCCTCAGCGCCCGGCAGCAGCTGGAAATCGTGCTGAAGTGGGGCTCGGACCTCAGCCATAACGAAGCCCGGCACAGCGCCCACGAAATGCTCGACCGCCTCGGCCTCGAAGACCAACGCACCAAGAAGCCGGCCCAACTCTCCGGCGGCGAGAAGCAGCGCGTGGCCATCGGTCGGGCACTAGTCAAGAACCCGCGATTCCTCTTCGCCGACGAACCCACCAGCGCGCTCGATTGGGAAAACGGCAAGAAGGTACTGGAACTCCTGAGGGAAGCGGCCCACACCCAGCAGGCCAGTATTTTCGTCGTCTCGCACGATGATCGAATGAAGCCGTACGCCGACATCATCTACCACCTGAACGACGGCAAGCTCGAAATCGAACACCGCAGAACCCCGGCGGAGGAACACTCATGATCCGAACCATCCGATGGAAAGCCCTGCCTTGGGTACTCGGCGTGTGCGCCGTGGCGTTCAGCCTCGTGGCCGCGAAGCAACTTATTGCCACGCCCGATACCGCCGCGGGCGGCGGGGCTAAGCCGCCCGCCAAGGGCCAAGCCACCGCCACGCCCACCGTACCCGGCCTCACGGTGTTGGGCACCGTCGATGCCCCCAACGGCATCGCCCGTGTCGATGCCCCCGCGCTCCCGGCTCTCTCGGGCATGACTGTCGTCGATGTGAAGGTCAAGAACGGCCAAGAAGTCAAGCTCGACGATGTGCTCATCCAATTCGACGATAGCCTCTTCGTGGAGAAAGTTCACCAGGCGCATGCGGAACTCGTGGCCGCCCAGCAAGATCAGGTGTTGGCCCAGAAGCAAATCGACGATCAACCGCAACTGGTGAAGCTCCAAGGCTTGGCTCTCAGCAAAGCGCAGCTCGAACTGAAATTCGCCTCGGAGGCGCTCAAACGGGGCCACGAGCAGCTCGAACGGATGTTCCAGAACAACAACCCCGCAACGCTCATGCCGTACACCGATGCCGAGAAAGATCGCATCCGACGCGATAACCTCGAACTTCTCAAAGGGGAACTGGGGGTCGAATCGTTGAAGCTCGCGGTGACGAAAGAACAAACCGAGCTGGAACGCCTGCAATCGAAGCCGATCCAATCCGCCAAGGCGATGGCCGACGCGAAAGTGAAACGCCTCGAAGCCACGGGGCGCGAAGCCCAAGCGGCCGTGGAAGCCTGCAAACTCAAGGCCCGCGTCAACGGGATCGTCGAGCAGGTCGCCGCGGTGAAAGGGATGACCTTCGGGCCTACCACCCGCACCCCGGCCATGTACATCGTGCCCACCGGCAAGCGGATCGTCTGGGCGGAAGTCGAAGCCGAGTTCGCTCATAAGATCGCCAACCAACTCAGCAAGCCGGTTACGATCTACGATTCGCACAATTTTTCGAACGGCTACGAAGGCACCGTCACCCGCATCGGCACGAGTTTCTTGCCGAAACGTGGTTCCGCCGATTCGTTCACCGCGAACAACACCCGCGTGTTGGAATGCGAAATCGAAGTGTTGGATGCCGCCCCGGCGGGCAAGCCGCCGTTGCGAGTGGGCCAACCGGTTCGCGTCGTGTTCGGGCAGTAAATTTATTGGGTCGGATCGGGGTCGGATCGCAGTAGACGTTGGCGTGTGCTTGATTGCCGTGTTCGGGTGCCGAGTGGGCCTCGAAACCCAAATTCCGAGCTTCGCCACAACCGAATTCGACAATGCCGCTGCCTACAGGCCATCGGCTCAGTGTCTCCGGTACAGTCGTCGATCCGACAATGTCCACGGAGAAAACCGGGAAGCTGAACGCTGCAGACGAGAGCACACCGCCGGGGGAACCATACCCTCGTACCATTGTGCCATTCGAGTTGAAGGGCGCCCGTCGAAAGTGGAACGACGGAAGGCGAACCGAACAGCGCCCACCCGGGAAGTTGCAAGCTCCAACTGCGTACGGTTCGCAACAACCGAGGGTCGATCGCGACCGCCCCGTGGCCGTCCCAATTGGCTTCGAGCAAAGCGATTCGATCCATCTGTTGATTGATTGTTATCAATGCCTCGGCGTTGGCTCGAAGCCCGGACGGTTTCGCAAAAGCAGTTACCATGTATCGATCCTATCACCTATCACATAGCTCATTGATTCGCGATACGCAACGGGTGGGCTTGGAATGATCACTTCTTTGCAGCGGGCACATCGCCGAGGATCACTTCGCTGTGCGTGACCGTACCCGTGGCATCGCGGAAGGTCGCCGAGGTATAACTCTTAAACGCTCGCATGATGCTGAGCACCTTCGGCAGGTACTCTTCCAAGTTCGGGCCGTCTTCCGGTTGCGGGGCGAAGCCCACCGCCATTTCCAACCACGGGGCCAGCGTATCGACCAATCCTTCGTGATACAAATACAAGAACGAATCCAACGGCTTCTTCGCATCGGCCAGCGGGGCGGCGGTACCCTTCCACGGCGAAACCTTCAACAGTCGATCGGTGTGGCTACGGGACAGCGTGAACGCGGCGATGGTGTCGGTCAAGCCCGCGGTGGGCAGCAATTGCGGATCCAGCCCCCACGCTTCGGGGAGTGCGATCGTGGCCAAAGTGGTGCCCTTCACTTTGATCACCGGCGGCTTAGGAATCTCGAAGTCCGGAGCTTCCCCGGCCGGGTTGAGATCCCGAACCTTGGCGTAGGCTTTGTTCGCCCAAAGCCGGAAACCGTCCACGGCCTTCTCGAACTTCGCGGCGTCGCTCACGCCAAGGAGCAACCCGAGTTCAAACATCGGCATCGCCGCGGCCGATTCCGGCATGGCCGCGTGCCATTGCATGCTCTTCCATTTGCTATCGATCACGATCCCCGTTTGACCGTCTGCCACGGCGGGGAACCAAAGCTTCTCGATGATCTCGTTCAGTTCCTTTAAAAGCGGCAGGGCCAGCTCCCGGTACACTTTCGCGATCTCGTCGCCGTTCGGCGCCGTAGTCTCGGCATACTTCAACGCGTGCTTGCCGAATACGCCGAGCCACTTCACGATCCCCCGGTAGTCTTCCACCGTGGTGCTGGAACGGTATGCCCCGGCGAACAGCGGGTTACCATCGAGGTGATTGAGGATCGTGAGCGGGGTTTTGGAAACGCCCTCGGTCGGGCTGTAATCGTGGGAGAAGCTCTCCCAACCGTTGGCGCTGCGAAAGCTGAAACTCATCGCCGCTTTGGGCGGCTGCGAACCCTTGGCCAACTCCTTGGCGAGGGCATCCACATCCTTTTCGATGGCCTTGCGTTGATCTTCCGGCAGTTCCTCCGCTTTCGCCAATCCGGCTTTCGCCACTTCGAGCATGCCGCCAAGCAGGGCCACGTTCGGGGTCGCGGTTTGGCGGAACTTCGCGCTCGTGTACGCAATCGAGGTGATCGGCTTTTCGGCATACTTGGCCAACGGTTTGAATTCCGCGCGGCCGGCGAGCTTATCTCCGTCGCCGCCGAAGCTGCCGACGTGATCGACGGTTTCACCGATGGCGATCAGCAGGTAACCTTGGCGAATGCCGAAGGCGATCCGCAAGGTTCGCTTCTTGAGGTGGGCGATCAGCGGGTTGAATTCGCCGGGCTTCTCTTCGTACTCTTCCAACTTGTCTTCGATTTCTTTCCACGGGATCATGTCCTTATCAATCGTGATCACGCGGAATTCGTCCCCGGCGATCTTCTGCTTCTCGACGCGCCCTTCGAGCTTGCTCCCTTTCAACAGCATCGGCAGGATGCCGTCGAGGCGATCCAACTGTTGCGAGATCTTCTTGCTATCGGAGACCTTCAAACCGAACAGCAAGTTCGGCGCCTTCAACCGATCCGGCTTGGCGTTGTAGGATCGCAGGATGGCACGGTAGCGGTTCGTCACTGCAGCGTCTTGCTGGCCGGGGTTCGGGTTCTTGGCCCCTTCGAGGAACGTCTGCCAAATCCCCTCGTAGCCGAAGGCTTCTTGGTACGCGGCGTACAACTCGGCGCTGCCATTCCCGGCGGATAAGAAGATTTCGCGGGAGAAGGCATCCGCGGCGAGTGCGGGCCAATCCTTGTTGGCGGGATCTTCGAGGATTGCTTTGAACGGCCCCCAGTTATTCTCCCCGGCTTCGTACTGAGCCAAGAATTGCTTCCACGCTTCCTTGGCGAACTTGTCTTCCTTGATCATCTTCCAGAGGTTGGTTTTGCCGAAGTTCTCGGCGGTTTCGCCGAGCCGCAACACCGAAACCGCATATTCGGTGTTCGTGGGGAGTTTGTCCAACACCGTCGGTTCGGCGGCTGGCGAACTCGCCGCGAATGCCGCCGCTGCGATTGCGGCAGCGAGGTAGTTGGGAATCGTTCGGAAGAAACGCATGGTAAGCCTCCCCGGATTTGAGTGAATCGACGTTGCGATTTTAGAGTTTTGAGCCGCCGTGGGGTAAGAATTTCCCTTGAAGCTCCCACTCCCACTCGGCCGTTACAAAATCGCAACGCATCCGGAATCGCCGGCGCGGTAGGATGGCCCGGTTCCCATTCCACCGGAGCCTCGCCATGAACCGGTTGATCGCACTCATCATGCTCGCGTGTTCCCCCTCGTTATTCGCCGCCGAGCCTCCCAAAGCGGCGTCGGCAGAGGGCCTCCGATTCGAGGGCAAGTTCGCCGATGGAAGCCTCGTTTCGCTCCAACTAATGGACGAAGTATTGATAGTGTCCACCAAATACGGCAAACTCACCGTGCCGATGGCCGAGGTGAAACGGATCGAATTCGGATTCCGTTACCCCGAGGGATTGGAAGCCACAGATGCCCACCTCTTTGTCAAACCCTCGATTGCCGAGGTTTTCGGCCCGGCTACTGGCGGTCGTCCCGTTGGGACTCACAATCAAAAGAAAATCGGATCGAATCATACCGCGCAAGTTCCGTGCCGAACACCACAGCGGGCTGACGCGCCGCTCGGAGAGCTCACGCATACGCCATTTCTGTTGGAACACCCTCGGCCATCCATTCCGGGGTGTACGCGCAGAGTTCCACTTTCCCCTGTCCGATCCTTAAATAATGGCAGGGGCGTTCCGTCCAGCAACCGCTGTTGAAATAGGCCACTTCGCCGGAATGATCCTCAATGGCCCGGTGGGTGTGGCCGCAGCAGACGACATCGGCCCCGTGACTGGCCCCGTAGGCGATGGCCCCGGCCCGGATCGTTTCGGTACTCCGCAGGAAGATCTTGCTCCTCCGCTTGGCGAGCTTAGCGAAGTAATGCGAGCGATCCAGCTTCTGCAGTAGGCGGTAGAAGCGATCCGCGATCCATGTGGCAACCGGGTATTTGGAAATGAACTTATCGAACTGATGGCCGTGCAAGAATATCGCCTTGCGCCCTTCGGATTCCACCGTGTATTCATCGACGACTTCCACACCCAGCAGATGCGAAACGATCTCGGCGGAGCCATCGTGGTTACCGCACACCCACACCACGGGCACTTCGTCCGAAATCTTCCGCAGCGTGGAGAGCACCTTCCAATGGTGCTTCTTCAATCGGCGGAAGTCGATGGAATCGAATACATCTCCATTGAGAATGATTCGGGCCGCGGGGATCCTGCCGGCGCGGATCGATTCGAGGAAAGCCACGAGCGCTTTGGCTTCGCAGTTCTCGCTGCCGAGGTGGAGATCCGAAATCACGATCGCATCGGCGATAGCCATGAGAACGCCCCCCGGCGCGCAGCGGTACGAATAGGGAGTATCTTCGCCCGAGCGAGAGAGTTTTGAATGTACAAACGATGAAGCCCGCGAGAAGATTGCCCGTAAGATAATCCTCGGTGTGGGGTATCTCCTAGGCTTCCTTCCCCGAGGGCTTTCGACCGTGCGCATCGCCAGCATTACCGCCGGGGCAGCCGGGATGTTCTGCGGCAGTTGCATGAAAGACAACACCCTCGCCACGGCCCTCATCGAACTCGGCCACGACACGCTGCTGCTGCCCACCTATACGCCCATCACCACCGACGAACCGAGCATCGCCACGCCGCGGATCTTCTTCGGCGGTGTCAACGTGTACCTCGAACAATCGAGGTGGACACGTTGGTTGTTCCGCCGCACGCCGCGATTCGTGGATGCCTTGTTCAACGGCCGTTGGTTGCTGCGCCGGGTGGGCCGCTGGGCCGGGAAAACCGATTACAGCACCCTCGGCAGCCTCACGATCTCGATGCTGGAAGGCCGCCAGGGCAACCAACGCAAGGAAGTCGATCAGTTAATCGACTGGCTGAAAACCGAGTTCCGGCCCGACGCGATCATTCTCACCAACGCCCTGCTCTCCGGAATCGTACCGGCGTTGAAGCGCGAACTCGGTGTGCCGATCTTCACCACCTTGCAAGGCGACGACATTTTTTTGAAGGAACTGCCGGAACCGGAACGGTGGAAGTGCTTCGAATTGATCCGGGCCAACGATGCCGCCACGGCGGGCTACATCGCGACGAGCCGGGCCTACGCCGATTACATGGCTGAGTATTTGAATATTGATCGCGCGAAGATCCGTGTCGTTCCGCCCGGCTTGCAATTGAAAGGGCACGGTTCCCCCAAGCCGCAACCCCTCGAAGGCCCGCCGGCGTTGGGCTATTTTGCCCGCATCGCCCCCGAAAAGGGCTTCCACAATCTCGTGGATGCGTACATTCAACTGCGGCGGATGCCCGGCGTGCCCGCGGTGAAATTGAAATACGGCGGCTGGCTCGGCGAGAGAAACTTCGCTTACCTGAAAGAACAACAACGGAAGTTGATGGACGCGGGTTACGGGGCCGACGCGGAATATGTGCCCTGCCACGACCTCGCCGCAAAGGTTCGCTTCTTTCAGAGCATCGACGTGCTGAGCGTGCCCACCGAATACCGCGAGCCGAAGGGATTGTACATACTTGAAGCGTGGGCCAACGGCGTACCCGTGGTGCAACCCAGGCACGGTTCGTTCCCCGAATTGATCGAAGCGACCGGCGGCGGGCGGTTGGTTCCCCCCGGCGATACGATGGCATTGGCGGAAGGCTTACGGGAATTGTTGATGAACCGCGAACTCGCCGCGGAACTCGGCCGCCGCGGCCACGAAGAATTGAAGAAACGGTTCCTCGCCCGGCACATGGCCGAAGCCACACTGGAAGTGATTCGTACCGCTGTTTGAAAGCCGGGGGACATCGTCCCCCTGTTCAGGATCACCCGGAGGAACGATGTTCCTCCGCTTTCGGAAATCCGTATGTCGTTCACGACAACCCGCCGCGTTGAGTTCTGCGATACCGATATGGCCGGGATCGTGCATTTTTCCAACTTCTTCCGCTATATGGAAGCGGCGGAATCCGAGTTCTTGCGTTCGATGGGGCTTTCGGTCACCTGGCTGGAAAGCGGACTTCGTTTCGGCTTCCCGCGAGTTTCGGCGAAGTGCGATTACCTCAGCCCGGCTCGCTTTGAAGACATTTTGAACATCGCCGTGATCGTGGAGAAGGTCGGCAAGAAGTCCGTTTCGTACCGGTACGAATTCCATTGCGGGGAACGCACCGTGGCGGTCGGGCAGATGACCGCGGTGTACTGCCGCGAGAAGGGCCACGGCCAATTGGAATCGGCGGAGATCCCCGACGAGTTAAGACAACACCTACAAAAACCAAACTAACTACGGAGGCACGGAGAAGAACCAAAGATTTTCTCGAAACTCTTTGTATTCCTCCGTGTCTCCGTGCCTCAATGGTTCAAATCCGAGAAGTTATGTCTCTCACCGTGGAAAACCTCCGCAAAGATTACCCGACGCGATCCGGGCCGCTGCCCGTGCTCGACGGTGTCAACCTCCGACTCAACCGCGGCGATGCTGCGGCGGTGATGGGGCCATCCGGTTCCGGTAAGAGCACCCTCCTGCACATACTCGGTGCGCTCGATCGCCCCAACTCCGGGACAATCGCACTCGAAGGCGAAGATCCCTTCGCGCTGAAGGATCGGGAACTCGCCGGGTTCCGCAACCGCCGCATCGGGTTCGTCTTTCAAGATCACCACTTGCTACCGCAATGCACGGTGTTGGAAAACGTGCTGATTCCCACGCTCGTGAACCCGCTGGCGAACAAAGCCGAGTTGCGAGCCGCCGCCGAGAAGTTGCTCGAAAGGGTCGGCCTCTCGCACCGGTTGGAACACCGCCCGGCGGAACTCTCCGGGGGCGAAAGGCAGCGCGTGGCCGTGGCCCGCGCCCTCATTCACAAGCCGATGCTCTTGCTCGCGGACGAACCGACCGGCAACCTCGATCGCAAGAGTGCCACGGCCGTCGCGGAACTTCTGCTCGAACTCCACAAGCAGGAACAAACGATTCTCTTGGTGGTAACGCACAGCCTCGAACTGGCGAACCTCATCGGCACGCGCTACGAAATGGCCGATGGCCGGTTGGTGGCGGTATGAAAGACTTCTTCCTTCTCGCGTGGAAAAGCCTGCGTTTCTATGCCGTGTCGCACATCGTGGTGATGCTGGCGGTGGCGGTGGGCACGGCGGTGCTCACCGGGGCGCTCATCGTCGGCGATTCGTTGCGCGGCAGTTTGTACGAGAAAGCCGAGCGGCAGTTGCACGGCGTAAAGGGGGCATACGCCGGGGCACGGTTGATCCGCGAAGGCGTATTCCAAGACTTCGAGGGCACCGTTCCGCTGTTGCTCATCCGAGGATCGGTGCGTTATAGCCCCCCCGATGCGGACGAAAAACGACTCGGCCAAGTGAACATCTTCGGCATCCGCGATGCGGACCGCGAACGCTTCGGCTTGCCCGACGGGGTGGTGCTTTCCTCGAACGCCGCCGCGAAGTTGAACGCGGGTGCGGGGGCCAAGCTCGATCTCGGCTTGGAAAAGATGAGCAAGATTCCGCGTTCCTCGCTCCTCGGTAAGAAGGATTTGGAAGATGCGACCGCCCGCAGCCGGGCCGTCGTGGATGCGGTACTCCCCGCCGATCACCCGATGAACGATTTCAATTTGTCTCCCAGCCCGCTGCCGCCGGTGAACGTGTTCGTGCCGCTTTCGCGGTTGCAGAAGGATTTGGAAATCCCCGGCCGGGTGAACGTCGTTCTCACGTTCACGAAATCGCCGGGGAGTTTGAACGCGATGTGGCGGAGCCAGCTCGATCTCGCCGATTGGCAACTCGTGGTGAAGGCCGCACCCACGCGGCCCGAAGATGCGGCAAAGCCCGCGTACGCCGTGGTCGAGAGCGAGCAACTCATTCTCGATGCGGCCACGGTAGCCGCGATCGAACGGGCTTGCGAGAAGATCGGGGCACGATCCGAACGCAGCTTCACTTACTTGGCGAACGCGATCACCCCCGGCCCGGCGAAGGTTCCCAACCGCGATCCGGGAGATACCAAGGCGATCATTCCTTATTCCGTGATCGCGGCGTTGAACACCAATGCCGCCGCTCCGCTCGGGCCGTTCTTCCCGAATCTGAAAGACGACGAGATCGCCTTGCTCGATTGGCCCGGCAATCCGCTGAACACTTTGAAGCCCGGCGACCCTGTCACCGTAGCCTATTTCGTTCCCGAAATGGAAACCGCGACGGAGGCCAATGAAGAAGCGTGGGCCACCTTCCGCTTCGCCGGGTACGTTCCGTTCAGCGGTGCAGCCCGCGATCGCGATCTCACGCCTCCGTTTCCCGGCATCACCGATAAGCCGAAAATCCGCGGCAAGCGCGGCGAACAGTGGGAAGCTCCGTTCAAAATCAATTACGCCCGCATTCAACAACGGGACGACGAATTCTGGGAACAACACGGCCCGACTCCGAAGGCCTACATCACCCGCGCGAAGGGGGAGCAACTCTTCGCCAGCCGCTTCGGCAACACCACGTCGATCCGCGTGGCACCCCCGGCGGGCATGACTCCGGAACAAACCGCCGCAGCGTTGAGGGCCGAGATTCTGAAGGAACTCGATCCCGATGCGGCCGGTTTCCGCGTGGAAGATTTGCAAGCCCGTCTGAAGGAGGCCAGCCAAGGCGGAACCGATTTCGGGGCGATGCTGATCGCGTTCAGTTGCGTGCTGATCGTTTCCGCACTGTTACTCGTAGCGATGTTCTTCCGATTGGGGTTGGATCGTCGGGCCAAGGAAATCGGGTTGTTGCTCTCCACCGGATATTCGCCCCGACAAGTTTACCGGTTGCTCACGATGGAAAGCAGCCTCGTGGCGATGGCCGGTGGATTGCTCGGCACCGCCGTGGCCGCCGCCTACGCCCAAGCGATGCTCACCACTTTAGGCATCCTCTGGCCCGATGCGCAAGTTCAAACCACCTTGCGATTGCACCTCCGGCCGTTCACGCTTCTCCTCGGCTTCGAACTGACGATGGTCGTGGCTTGGTTGGCGATCCACTTCGGCATCCGCAGTTTGTGGAAGGTGCCGATTCCGAGTTTGTTGAGGGGGGAAACGATGAAAGCGGAGGGACATCGTTCCTCCGGTACGCGACACCGTTTTCAGAAGATTGCAATGTTCTGCCTGTTGCTCGTCGGCCTCGTGCTTGTAGTGTCCGGGCGATGGGCGAACAACCCCGATATGCGGGCCGGGGCATTCTTCGGCGGCGGCTTTCTGTTGCTCTCGGCCGGGTTGCTCGCGTTCCGATCGTGGCTAAAACGGGAACACGGGCGTTCGATCATTTCCAGTTTGCCCGCGTTGGGATTGCGGAACGCCACGCGCTCGACGGGACGCAGCCTCTTCACCGTGGCATTGCTGGCGCTCGCCACGTTCTTGCTGGTCGCGGTCGAAAGCTTCCGCAAGAAACCGGGCGAGGAATTCGAGAAGGAAACCGGCGGTAGCGGCGGTTACCGGTTGATGCTGGAAACGGAGGTGCCGGTGTTCCGCCCCACGGAACGCAAGGAATTCCAAGGGGATCTGCTCGCGGAACTCAGCAAAGATTACCAAGACGCGGAAGCCCGCACGCCGGGCGGCCCATCCCGGCAAGTGCGGTTGAGACAAGCCGAAGACGATCTGGCGAATACCAAAATCCTTCCGTTCCGGTTGCGCAGCGGAGACGATGCCAGTTGTTTGAATCTCTATCAAGCGGGGAAGCCGCGCGTCCTCGGCGTTCCCGAGGAACTGCTCCAGCAACGCCGGTTCGCCTTCGCCATGACCGAAGCGAGCACGCCGGAGGAAAAAGAGAACCCGTGGAAGTTGTTGGAACGTACGCTGCCCGACGGGGCGATTCCGGTGATCGCGGAGCAGAACACGGTGCTCTGGCAATTGAAAACCTTCGTGGGTGGAACGTTGACGATGCCGGACGAAACCGGCCGCGAGGTGAAGTTCCGCATCGTGGGTACGCTGCAAGATAGCGTGTTCCAGAGCGAACTTCTGATGGGCGATGCGAACTTCCGCAAACTCTATCCGCACGAGGAAGGCTTCCGCGTGTTCCTCGTGCAAACTTCCGCGGATCGTGTCGGCCGCGTGGCGGATCTCCTCGAAACCGGCTTGCGGGGCAACGGTGCCAGCGCGGGTTCCACCGCCGAGAAGGTCGCCGTGTTTCAACGAGTGATCGGGGCGTACCTCAGCACCTTCCAACTCCTCGGCGGCTTGGGGCTACTGCTCGGCGTGCTCGGCTACGGCACGGTGATCCTCCGAAATATCTTCGACCGTACCGGGGAACTGGCCGTACTCCGCTGCGTCGGCTATCGTTCCATAGACATATACCGCACGGTGTTCGCCGAAAACCTGCTGCTCTTGGTCGTCGGGCTGGGGTTGGGCTTCACCGCGGCGGCGATCTCCGTGTTGCCGAACGCAGCGCTCGGCGGGCAACCGTTCTCGCTCCGCTTGGGTGCGATGCTGTTGGCCGTGGCCGCATCCGGTGCGGTGGTGGCCCTCGCCGCGTCGCGGCGGGTGTTCTCGGTGCCGTTGATTCCCGCCCTCCGCAAGGAATGATCCCGCCCATGGAAACCCCGCCCGGCCCGAACCATTGGGAAGTGCTGCGTTGGGTGGCCGAGAAGCCCGAAGAACCGTGGTTCCCTTCCCGCTACGCGGCCGAACACTTCCTCGATCGCAACAGTTTGGATGCGCCGCTCACCCAACTCCGAGCGGCGGGATACGTGGAAATCCGAGAATGGCAAAAGGGCGTGGGCCAAGGTTACCGCATCACGCCGGAAGGGGAACAGGCCCTCGCCAAGCCGCAATCCAGCGATTCCCTCCCTTCGATTGCCTTCGCCGCGGAGGAGGAAGAAGAACTCCCCGCCGTCGCTTCCCCGGCGATTCTATTTGCGAACCTCGTGTGGTTCGGAGTCGGGTTGTTCACCGCGTGGCGGCTCGGCGTGGGGGTCGAATTCCTCAAAGCCGATGGGCACCCCGGTGCCGTGCGTGTGCTGTTCAAGACCGGGGCGGCCACGGGGCTATCGATCTTGCAAGGGGATTGGTGGCGGTTGGCGTCGTGTTGTTTCGTGCACGTGGGGTTGTTCCACCTCGCGGCCAACTTGCTCACGCTCGGGATGCTCGGCCCGGTGGTGGAAGGGTTGTGGGGCAAACGGCGTTTCGCCGTGATCTACGCGGTATCGGGTTTGGTTGGGAGCGCGGTCGCTATCGCCCTGCAGCCGGCGGATACTCTGGCCGGGGCCTCCGGGGCGCTGTGGGGGGTACTCGCCGCGATGATCGCATGGCTGTTGGGGCATCGCGGGGAACTCCGGCCCGGCGTCGCGGCCGATTGGGGCCGCAAGATCGCACTGATGCTGTTCATCAACATTCTCATTAGCTTCGCACCGGCAGTGAGTATGGCCGGGCACTTGGGGGGCGGCCTCGCCGGGTTCGCCACGAGCCTCTGCCTCGATTGGACGCCGAATAAAAGCCCCCGGCGGAAGCTGTTCGGAATCCTCGGTGCCTTCGGCGTGTTGGTATTGGGTATCCTGTTCTTGCTCGGCTCGATGAAGTATTCCGAGAAGTGGACTGCAGTGCGGGAGAAGAATTCCCTCCAGCAGATCGAGCGGGATCGCAGCAAATTGCAAGCCGCGGTGGGCGAACGCCTCGGCAAGGTGAACCCGGCGGCGGTTCACAACTTGATGCAGCAGGCGAAGACACCGCTCGTGGTTCCGCTGCCAAAGCTGAACGCCTCGGTTCGGATGCAAGCCTTGGCGATGAAGGCCGCCGCCGAGGAAGCGTTTGCGAAATCCGAATCGATCGACGGAGTCACGGCCGACCGCTTCCGCGCGTATTTCGGTTGTGTGATTGCGTTCGCCGAGGCGTTGGATGCCCAACTCGGTTCGGAGAATCCCGATATTCGCATCGTGCTGGTGAAGCTGGGCGAATCGGATGCGGCGTGGATGAAAGCCATCGGGAAATGACGGAGCCGGAAGCGTTAGCGACGATCTGTGTAATCGTCGCTAAGATTTGGTCACACGGTTTGTAGAGTGACACCCGAGCCGGAAGCGTTAGCGACGATCTGTGTA